>DASXJO010000575.1:0-6268 GCA_036497385.1 Candidatus Angelobacter sp.
GCGATTTTCATCTCAGCAAAAAAGCTTCTATGACGATTCTTACCGCCGCGCCCTCCGACCCTTTTGGTTATGGTCGCGTGATTCGCGCAGGCTCCAGTGATCGTGTAAAGGCCATTGTGGAACAGAAGGCACTCAGCAAAAAGCAGAAAAAAGAACGTGAGATTAATTCCGGCATTTACGCTTTTGCCACCAAACCGCTGTTCGCCAATATAGACCGCCTCAGCACGGACAATGCGCATCACGAGTTTTACCTTACAGACATGGCCGCGTTGCTGGTAAAAAGCAGAGCTACCGTCGTCGCGCTGAAAGCGCCCGATGCCGCCGAAGTCCTGGGCGCAAACACGCTGGCGGAGCTGTCATCCTTGGATGCGGCAATGCACGCTGGCAAATGCATCTTACTCATGGGCGCGGGCGTCAGCATCTATCGCCCGGACACCTGCGTGATCGATAATGCCGTCGAGATAGGGCCGGACACAATTCTTGAACCCTTTGTTCAAATTCTTGGCCGCACGCGCATCGGCTCAGACTGCCGCATACGCTCTTTCACCGTCATCAGCGACTCTCAAGTTGCCGACAACGTTCTGTTCCGGCCTGGCTGCATCGTTGACCAATCCACTATCGCCGCCGGAGCGCAGCTTGGTCCGTACGCGCATCTGCGTCCGGGAAGTGAAATTGGTGAAGGCGCGCATGTGGGCAACTTTGTGGAAACAAAAAAGACCCGCATGGGGCGCGGCGCAAAAGCCAATCACCTCAGCTATCTCGGCGACTCGGACATCGGAGCAGGCGTCAACGTAGGAGCAGGCACCATTACTTGCAATTATGATGGCGTCAACAAGCACATGACGGTGATTGAAGAAGGCGCATTCATCGGCAGCGACTCCACTCTGGTGGCGCCCATTCGTATTGGGAAAGGCGCTTATGTGGCGGCCGGTTCAACCATCACTGAAGATGTCCCGGCTGACGCTCTGGCTTTGGGCCGCAGCCGCCAGATCACCAAGCAGTCTTGGGCACGCCAGCGGCGGGACGAACGGGCCAAAGCCAAAGCTGGAAAGTGACATTTGGCAGGAATGTTGAATGATTTTTGCCCACCATTCTCGTGTTCATGCGTCTGATTCACATAGAGTTTTCGGGGAGATATACCCATCTGTGCCTTACCCTTCAGGAGGATTTTGAATGCGTCGCTTGTTTCTCGTGATTTTCTTGTGCCTTTCTCCATTTGCTTTTTGCCAGCAGAAAGGCCCCTCGTCAGACGAGTTGCCTAAGCTCGAACACATGAGCGCTGACCAGGTAAATCCCCAAGTTGATCCCTGCACGGATTTTTATCAGTATTCCTGCAGCAAATTTTTTGCAGCCAATCCCATTCCTCCTGACCGCGCCGCCTGGGGTGTTGCCGGCCCATTGCAGCAGTGGAATGAGACGGTGCTGCGCCAGGCGCTGGAAACGGCTGCCGCCAAGAAGCAGGGCCGCACGGCAGTGGAGGAGAAGATTGGCGATTACTGGACCAGTTGCATGGATGAGAGCGCCATTGAAAACGCCTCGACCAAAGCCTTTCAGGCGGAGTTGAAGCGCATTGACGACCTCAAACAAAAATCCCAGTTGGTTGACCAGATCGCTCACCAGCATTCCACGATTGGAGACGCGTGGGTCGTTGAAGACAATGCGACCTTTGTTCCGCTGTTCGGATTATCCGCCATTCAGGATTATGATGACGCGCAGAAGACCGTGGCACAATTTGACCAGGGCGGCTTCTCTCTGCCCGGGCGCGATTTCTACTCCAAAGACGATGCCAAATCGCAGGAGATCCGCAAGAAATATCTGGAGCATATCGCCAACATGCTCAAGCTCAGCGGAGAGTCCCAGGCACAAGCCACCGCCGACGCCGCCATCGTGATGCAGATTGAAACCGAACTGGCCAGCGCGGCCATGGACGTGGTGAAGCGCCGCGATCCCAAAAACGTCAACAACAGAATGACATTGGCGCAACTCCAGAAACTAGCGCCCTCATTCGACTTCCAGCGTTATCTCACCCTGGTGCACGCTCCCGCGCAGCAGACGTTTCTGGTGACCTCGCCGGATTTCTTCCGCGGCCTGGACCACGCCCTTCAACAGCATCCGCTGGCCCACTGGAAGGCGTATCTCAAATGGCAACTGGCGCATGAATCCGCTCCTTATTTGGGCAAGGCCTTTGTCAACGAAAATTTTAATTTCTTCGCGCACACGCTGGCCGGCACGCCGGAGCTTTCACCGCGTTGGCGGCGTTGCGTCCACTCAACGGATAACGCGTTGGGGGAAGCCCTGGGCCAGGCCTATGTTGCCCGCGCCTTCCCGCCCGATAGCAAAGAGCGGGTGTTGCGCATCGTAAAAGCCATTGAAGGCGCTCTGGACCAGGACATCACCAACGTGACATGGATGACGGACGCCACCAAAAAACAGGCCAGCACCAAGCTTCATGCCATCCTGGATAAAGTTGGTTATCCTGACAAGTGGCGCGACTACTCTGCCCTGCAAATTACGCCTGATAGTTACCTGGAAAACGTCCATAAGGCCACGGCATTTGAGTTCAATCGCTGGCTGCAAAAGATCGGCAAGCCCATTGACCGTTATGACTGGACCATGACGCCGCCCACGATTGACGCTTACTACGACCCTCAGTTCAACACCATCAACTTCCCTGCCGGAATCCTGCAGCCGCCTTTCTTTAGCGCCAACGCCGACGACGCGACGAACTTTGGCGCTGAAGGGGCAGTGATCGGCCATGAGATCACGCACGGCTTTGACGATCAGGGCCGCAAGTTTGACGCTCAGGGAAACCTCCACGATTGGTGGACCGCCGAGGACGCGAAGAATTATGACGAGCGAGGCAAGTGCATCTCTGACGAGTACACGCAGGAAATCCCTGAAGCCGGCGTGAAGCAGAACGGGCTTCTTACGCAGGGTGAGGACACCGCGGACAATGGCGGACTTTACCTCGCGCTCATCGCGCTGGAGAATGACCTGAAGCAGCAGGGCAAAACGCTTGAAACCAAGGGCGCCGATGGCCTGACGGAAGTGCAGCGCTTCTTTCTGTCATTCGCAAACAATTGGTGCACCCAACTGCGGCCGGAAGTCATGCGCACTGCGGTCCTCACGAACCCTCACTCAATTCCAAAGTACCGGGTGAATAACACCGTCGCTAATATGCCGGAGTTTGCCAAAGCGTTCGGCTGCGCCAAAGGCAAGCCGCTGGTGCATGAAAACGCATGCCGCGTCTGGTAAGAAGCACGCATCGCGGAATTAGGTTTGTGCCGGGATTGGCGTCAGCTCTCGATTTGGACGCCACCCGCCGCTGCTCCGCGTCATCTCACTGGGATTGAGAGGTGCCGTATGGCAGAGCGCAAAGGGCCACAGATAGTTCCCCCAGAAGGCCGTCAGTCCGGCAAGCATATGTCAGAGAAAAGCCCGAACCCACACGGCGAGAACAATATCCTGGAGATGCCCATCCGGACACAGCAGCACAACGCAACCTCCGGCAAGAACGTTCCCAAGACCCCCAACACGGTTGGCGGCAACCTGAATCCCTCAGTGGCTCATGACTTTGAGAATCGAGCAACCAGCCCCAAGAATGCGGAGGAGAAACGTCCGCCCTCAGCCAAACCGCCAAAGGGCATCAAGCGCAAAGACGCGTAGCTTGTTCTATTTCGCACCGCGATAGCTCCAGTTGAAACAGTTGCTAGACTATCGCTGATGCCCGCTCCCAAACCATCGCCAAAGACTCTCAAGGCCAAGACTTCAAAGGAAAAGACCTTTGAAGCAGTGTTGGAGCGCATGCCCGACCGTCTGCGTTGGGTGATCGCTCGCATTCCTTTTGACGCCGCTAAACTTTGGGGCAAACGCGGACAGATAAGAGTTCAAGGTCAGATCAACGGCTTCACCTTCAGCACTACTCTGTTCCCTGATGGCCAGGGCGGCCATTTCCTGCTGGTCAATAAAAAAATGCTGCGCGGCGGAAAAGCTTCTCCTGGACAAACCGTAAAGTTTCATCTTCAGCCAGACACAACTCTGCGCGTAGCTAGTTCTCCTCCAGACGAGCTCTTGCGCGAGCTCAGGCAGTCTAAGCGTCTGCTGAAGTTCTTTGACTCACTGAATCCATCGCGGCGAAATGAAATTGCTAAATGGATTGCCGAACCCAAGAGTGAAGACGCTCGCCGCCGTCGTGCACAGCAAATTGCAGAGCGTTTGATGGAGACCATGGAAGCCGAGCGCGAACTTCCTCCAATTATGCAACTGGCCTTCCGCCAGAATCCCAGGGCCTGTGCGGAATGGAATCGCATGTCGCCATCGCATCGCCGCGCGCATTTGTTTGCGGTCTTTTATTACCGCACACCGGAAGCGCGGGCCAATCGCGTTGCCAAGATGATCAAAGAGATGCTGGGCAGGAAGCCCGAACGGGGAAACGAACAGGATCGCAGCGAGACCTTCTAGGCTCGCTCGTCATTTCGGGTTCAACTCTTCAGCAGAATCCTCCTCACGGGAGGGAAACTCTTCTCCCGGCCAAGACTGGCCGCCGGCAGCTTCCTGCGTGATGCCATCGTCCACCCACTGATGGCCACAGGCATCGCAGATCCACTTGTACTTGATCCCGAAAGGGTTAGCTTCCAACGTCGAGGTTCGTCCTTGCAGAATCACTTTCGTTGAGTGGCACTTCGGACACAGGATGGCATACTCCTTATCATCGGGATCTGCTTCTTTTATTTCCTCGTCGTAGGCGCGTTGCAGGACGGCATGGGCGCGATTCACATCGTCCGGCCGGACTTCCAGGGTGAGAAAAGATGGGATCCCGGCTGCGGCCAGAATCTTCATTGTGCGCCCCGCTGCCTCAGCACCTCGCGGCCAGCCGAAGATCACAAGGTCCTCATCCTTAGGCGGCAGAGCAAGAGGCTCCATCTTGATCCGGATATCTACGCCTTTCTCCATGATGACGGCCTGCAACGCTTCGCGGGCGATCTCCGTAAGGTCATAGGCCCTCTCGGCGATGGCGGCAAGCTCTCCCTCCGTCATGCGCTCATAATTTTCCTTCAACTGCCGGAATTGCTGGTCGACGCTTTCCATGGGCGAAATCATATGCCGGAAAGAATATTGCGGACAAATAATATTTTTTCCTTTTCGTCTTTGGCGTCCTAAGGGGCGAAAGTGCGCAAGAGCAGGTAGTAGGTACTTGGTATTTGGCTGCAAGACCGCTGCTCTGTTGCTATCCGGAATGTCGGGGTCTTTCAGGCAAATGCCAATACATTTCTTCGCGTCCCTGCTGTCCTTTACGGTAAATCAACCTTCTCCCGCCACAATCGCGATGTCAGTTTCATCCGCAGCATGGATAATCTTGTCGCCGTCCAGAAAAAGACATTTCCCAGCGTCGATGGCAAGGCACGTTGCTCCAGCGTGTGCCATGGTCTCAATAGTCTTCAGGCCGATCACAGGAACGTCAAAGCGCATGTCCTGGTTTGGCTTTGCGACTTTCACCACGGTCAGCTTACGGCTGAGGATGGAGTCGCCGTCCAAAGCAGCGCTCTTCATCAACTCGCCTGCTCGGATGATCGTCGCGTCGGTCCCTTCCATGGCTTCCAGGGCAACGCAGGCAGCCTGGGCGATCACAACTGTCTGGCCGATATCGTACTGGGCCAGATGGCGCGCCACCTGGCGGCCGTACTCGATATCCTTCTGTTCGGCTTCATTCGGCTTACGGCGTGTGAGCACTCCCGGTCGGGCCAGCAGCGGCTCAAGATAGGACGTGGAACTGATCAGGTGAATGCCTTCATCTTCCAGCACCTTGGCCACCGCGCCGATCAGAGAATCCGTGTTCCGCGTTCCCAGCGACAAAAGCACTTTGGCCAGCCGCCAATCCGGCCGGATGGAAGAGAATATCTGCTTGTGCTTGACCTGTCCGGCCATGATCGCGGTGCTCACGCCTTCACGCTTGAAAAATTCAATGAGCTTGCTCAGCTCGCCCAGTGACATCCATTGAACTTTGGCCGCGCCCCGGCCCTCAATCAGAGCGGAAGTCTCTTCCTTGATGGCGGCCACAACGACCTGAGCGCCCTGGGCCCGGGCCGCATCCAGCAGCAACAAAGGAAAACTGCCGTTGCCGGCAATCAGTCCGAGTTTTTGCGCCTCAGCCATTCGCATCAGTGTATCAACTGCCTTAATTCTTCGGCTGCA
This sequence comes from Candidatus Angelobacter sp., assembly GCA_036497385.1. Taxonomy (GTDB): domain Bacteria; phylum Acidobacteriota; class Terriglobia; order Terriglobales; family Acidobacteriaceae; genus Angelobacter. The sequence continues at coordinate 6,193 of DASXJO010000575.1, forward strand.
AGTACACCTAATCCTTTGCCGCCAGCATCATAACCAAAGAGTAAACATGCGGATAATTCCCGATCAACTTAGAAGC
>DASXJO010000576.1:0-1564 GCA_036497385.1 Candidatus Angelobacter sp.
TAGGCCTGCCCTATGGATGAAGACAGGGCACGCTTGTTACTAAAGTAATCCGCCGAACCCAGTCAGAATGAGGCCGCAGGATTAGAAGGGAGTTGGAAAATAATTAGAACTTCTCAGAATCAGTGATTTCTTGATGCAAGCCATAGTCTTGAACTATGTACGCAGATCTTCGCCTTTAAATAGGCATAGGAAGAAAAGATCGCTACTCTAGCTTCGCGGCAATACCATTCATAGCTTGCAATTATGGCAGAATCCACAATCCGGCTTTCGATTGCACCGCCGTAAATGAGCTTTCAGCCCTGTAGATCACGGCCAGATCATTCAAGCGGCGGTGCAAACACAAAGTCTTTATTGCAGCTCTATATCACCCGACCCAGTGTGAATGTCCAGCAGCACTCCGCCATTGCCCACCTTGCCTTGAATATGGTTCTTGGCCAGGGTGCCCTGCGTTGTTACCTGATGGCTGTTGAGCTTCAGCGTTCCTGAAGACGTTCGGGCGTCGAGGTTGAAAGATGCCTGCGTGGGAACCTTCAAGGTAATGTTGCCGGAGCCGGCGCCCAGCCGCCAGTCGGAAGTGGGGTCGCCTTCAGCCTGGATATCGCCGCTGCCCGCGTCTGCGCGCAGGCCGCCTTTCACTCCGTGCAGCCTGATGTTGCCCGATCCGGTTTGTGCCTTTACGCTGCCGCCAGCACTCTGCCGCACTTCAACGTCACCACTGCCTGTATTAACGAATACATCGCCGGCGATATCTTCCGCATGAATGTTGCCGCTGCCCGTATCTGCATACAAAATGCCCTTAACTGAATTGATCTTCAAATCTCCTGAGCCTGAACTGACCTTCGTTTCGCCAGAGATGCGATCAACCGTCACATTGCCTGAGCCAGTTTTCGCGGTCATGGGCAATTGCAGGCCGCTGATTGTCTGATCGCCAGAGCCTGTGTGCGACGTAAGCCGGGTTTGCGCCGGAACGGTGACGTCATAGTCAATGGAAATATTTCTGGCGAGATCGCGATCTTCAAACCTGCCAATATGGATGATGTTGCCGGTCTGCACAATCGGCGGATTCTGTTCGATCTTGTGAATTCGCTCGTCGATGTTGCCGCTGCCAAAGAGCCATGAAGTCCCATTATTACCGTGGATTTTGGCGCTCACTGAAACTGTTCCCGCCCCGCCCTGATGGACGTTGATATTGCCCGATCCGGACGTTACTTCCAATTCCACTGTTCCATTTACTTGCAGTGTTCGCTCAAAATGCCCTGTTGTGGCCGCATTCAACGGAAGCACAGCCACTACGGACGCGCATATCACAAGCGCCAGAGATTTCACTGATTTCATATTTGCCTCCAAATGTTTAAATCGGGGTTTATTGCAGGATGACCTGCTGGCCTTCAGTCAGGCCGGAAAGCAATTCGGTTTTGGATCCATTGGAAATTCCCACGGTGACAGGGAGTTTCTTGCGTCCATCCTTGGCGCTTGGTTCAGGAACCTCTACAGAAGCCTTGCGATCTTTGTCATAGATGAGCGCGCCTTCGGGAACCATAAGAATTCCCTTATGTTCTTCCAG
>DASXJO010000577.1:0-23465 GCA_036497385.1 Candidatus Angelobacter sp.
GCTTCATCAGCTCTGAGGTGTCAGGACGCCGTTTTTCTTCCATTGGGCAATCCGGGAGAAGTGGTGCTGAAAATAATAGACGTTGAAGAAAAAGACCATAACACCATTCAGCCGCAAATGGATGGGCTCAGTGGAGTTGTAGTAATCCTCAAGGTCACTCTTCATTTGGAACACACCCACTAGATAAAGGACGATCCCAGCAATAGTAATCAGCGAGCCAAATGGGTTCCGTTCTCCATGGTTCATCGCGGTGATGACGCCGTTTATGAAGCCGCCGCCAATCAACACGGCTGTAGCAAGAATTATGAAGAGCAAGCCTTTGCTCTCAGACTTCAGCTTTTTTACGAATGCCGCCTCAACAATCAACCATGCATAGTTAAACAGACCGCATGTGAACACACCGATTAACAGCACGAGCGCCCAATGGAAATCGGGTGGAACGAGTGGGCTTCCCTGCATTGGTATTGCCTGAACTCCGAAACCCGTGGTCGATCCGTCGTAAACGGTTCCGCTGCCGCCGTAGACCGTTCCTCCGGCCCCCGCTGCGGTTCCTGCGGCCAGAGGAATGGGAATATTGCCGATGACTTGCGATACGGGCGTCCACTCCGTCATGCCTTCGCTACGTGTCATGTCACTAGGCAAAATGCTTCCCTGCGCGACATAGCGCTGCAAGTCGGCCAGAGTATAAGGGCCGTACTCATTGAGTTGACGCTGAATGTAATATTTCATTCGTTACCTATGCACTCAGCTGAAACGGAGGCCGGTGCTGTCCTTTTCCACGATGCAGATTTCGATGATGGCCCAGATCCACGACACGACGCCAAGATAGCCCAGCGTCAAAACTGTAAGACAAAGTTGACCCACTGCGCGGCCGGTGTATCCGGCATAAAAGTTGTGTACGCCCAGCGCGCCAAGAAAAATGCCGAGGACAATGTAGCTTGTCCGGCTCTTATGTGTGGAAGCATAGCTTGGCGCAGCAGAAGTGTAAGGTGCCGGGGCCGCCGGCTGCGGTGAATTCAGCGCGGCGGATGGGACCTGCGCGGGCGCAGTAGCGGCCGCTTGCGATAAACCCAATGGCCCACTGTAGCGCGATGGTTGATAGCCTTGCACCGGAGCAGGCTGCTGCACCACCGGAGCGTATTGCTGTGCTACTGGAGCATATTGCTGGACCGGTATCGATACAGCGGTTAAATCGCTGAGTGCAACCTGCACTTTAGGCTCGTCGGCGGGCGCGCGCTTGCAGCCGAAAACGGTGCAGCCGCCATTTTCCTGATAACAATCTTCATGATGGGGTATGCCGCAGGCGGTGCAGAAGATCTTTGGCGGCGAGGCCGCGTCAAAAGGCATGCGGCAATAGGGGCAGACCGGTTCGGCCATTATTTCCTCTGCCTTTCGCGGAAGTGGAACGCATATCGCCCAATCTGGATGAGGTCACCGCTTTGCAATGCTCGATTGCGCGCGGGCGCTCCGGAAATAAATACCGGCCCGTTAGAACGGATGAACGTCTGAGCGCCCCGCAGTTCAATGACGCCGTGCTGAGGAAGAATGCTGGTGTCCTTGAATAGATAAATGTCCGACGACTGGCTGCTGCCGATAGTTGTAACCGGCTTATAAAGGATGAATTGCTTCCCGGCCAAGGGACCCGACGCCACATAGAGCCAGCGGTCTTTGAGAGCGCTTTCAACGATGCCTATGGCAACTCCAGTGGCCAGCCCAAGCAGCGCAAAACCAACAGCGCGGCTTACGCTGGCCCTGCCGGGGCCAGTGAGAAAGCTGATGGGATCAAAAAGTGCTCCACCCAGACCGGCGCCAATCAGGCCGCCCAGAACACCATATTTGGTCTTGCTGCCAGAGCGGTCCACCAGACCGTAAATAAGTCCTGCGGCTGCGCCGAATATTGCCCAGGCAATGCCGCGAACCAACCAGAATGCCGGATTTTTGTTAGTTTGCACGCCCAGCGCGGAAATGATTGCGAGGCCGATTCCGTAGAACATATTGGCGAACCGGTCAAAGATGAACCCGAATACAATACCTAGCGCAAGCGACAACAGTCCGCGAAGCAGGGCCTTTTTCCCGGACCTTTCCACAATGCTTTCCGCCACGCCCAGGCCAAGGCAGGTAAACGTGATCACAAACGGCAGGATAAGAAAATTTCCCCAGTGCATCTCCGTGTGTGCATCAACGAAAAAGGGTTCACAGATTCCCCAACCCACCAGTGCTCCGACGACTCCAGCTAACCCAAGGTAAAACCATCCTTGTAAGAAGATGTGTCCCTTCTCTTCTGTAACGATAGCGGGACCATCAGCAGGCGCGGCGATGTTGCCATACTGTTTGGTTCCGGCCGCGGCAGGCGACATGTTTCCCGCAGGGACAGCCGCAGGCAGCTCAATCCTTGCCAGGTCTTCCAGCGTGATCTTCAGCGCAGGTTTGTCGTTAGTGCTTGCCATCGTTTCCTTTTGCTGCAGGAGCATTCTGCTGCGGAGCCTGCTGAGGCCGGGATTGTTGGGGTGAAGACTGTTGGGGTGAAGATTGCTGTGGCGGACCCTGCTGGGGAGCTTGTGGCGTTGCTATGATCCCGTTCCGCTCCTGATCCAGTGAGAGCAGTGCCCGGCACGCTTCAAGAGGATGGTTGATCATCTGCTGATAGGAGTCCAGCACTGGCGACACCTGCCAGGTCCGCAGTATATATCCAGCCACCAGACCAAGAATAACGGCTGCCAAGTAGACCAATACCCGGGTCATCCATTTCATCCAAGCTGGTTCCGCCGATCGCTGATCGCGGTCAGTACGGACCATGGAATCCAAAGCGCCGTACTCATCTTCTTCAAAGTCTTGTGTTGACGCCGCGGTAAGCTCAACGTCCTGGGAATATCCCACGCGGATGGCGGAAAGCTTTTCAATGTTGCCGCCAATCCAGCCGAAGCAGCCTTCTTCATCGGTGTGGGGATCGTAAACCCACGCCACCTGTTGCGGATTGGAAAAGAAGTTCTGCTGGATGAAGAGATCGTGCTCGGAGAGGAAAACGCCGAAGCCGGGATGCGAGTGATACCAGCCGACAATCTTGTCGTCCGGATATTCCTTGTCCTTGATCTTATATATATGTTCCCAGGTGTCCTGGGTGAAAGTGACGTGAGCTCCGCCCTGCGCGGCATTGATGCCCGCAATGCAAGCTTCCACGGTCATGCGCTCATTCTCTGTATTGCCGATCAGTACGCCGCAAACTTCCGCTTTCATTGACGTGCGGGCGTGCTGGCGGATTTTGCGCGCCGCTTCCGCCTCCATCACCACCACGGGCTGCGTAGAAACTCTGACTTTTACTTTGGCCGGCTTGGGCATCAGCGTGCCGCTCCCATCGCGCTTTGTCCGAGCACCTGTTTCTCGTCGCCGCCAATTAAATAGGCGATTTCGCGTTCGGGGGAGCGTGCTGTTACAACGTCAAAGAGCGGAAGACCGAGCTGCTCCAGAGTGCGATAACCAAATGATTCACTGCCGGAATATCCATGCGCGGTGATGACGGCGCGCATCTGGCCATCTTTAGCGCACTTACCTTTTGAGTAAGGAACCGTGCCGACAGCAGCAAACAACTCTTCTTCCGCGCCGCAGCCCGGACAAGCTAGTTTGTGAATCACGTCGCGGCTGAATTCAAGCGCGACGTCCTGTGATCCAAGGTCGAGCCGCGCGCGCTCAAGCAGTTGGGCGAGAGAAAGATCGCGCGACGCTTCCTGAAGCCGGATCACCTCAGCAAAGGTGTAATGGCTCATGCAGTCGGGGTTCTCAGTGTATTCAACCTTATAAGAGGTATGGTTCAGCCCTTCAAAAATGAAGCCCTTCCCTGCCAGGACTGGCAGGCCGTGCAGCAACTTCACCGCTTCCTGCACCTGCAGCCCGGCAATGATGGAAGAGATGGTCGGCGTCGTGGCGACTTTGCCTTCCGTATCGTTCTCCAGCATCAGCAAGTTGCATGACATGCGCTTGTTCAGGATGGCCCAGTCCGTCTCGCCAAGCGTGCACTCATAGCAAGGCGGTTGTCCGGCCTTGAAAACGCGCGCCACGCCGTTGATGCCTTCAATTGCACCATCGATCCATGGCTTGTTCATCTTCCAACACGCGCGATTGATCCATAGGCGGGCTTCACGGTTATCTAGGCCGGCAATCACAATATCCGCCCAGGCGAAGAGTCCTAAGCCAAGACCGTGGACCACGTTAGCTGTAATGGCATGAACGCGGGCTTCAGGAAAAATGTTTCTGACCGCGTCGGCTGCAGCATCAGCCTTGCGCCGGCCTACATCTGAAGCGCGATAGAGAATACTGCGCGAGAGATTGGAGGCTTCAATGGAATCGAGATCGACAACTACGATGTTGGCGAAGCCGAGCAGCGCCATGTTCTTGAGAATCTCATTGCCTAGCGCACCCGCGCCGATGACCATTACTCGCGCTGAGCGCAGCTTTTCCTGGTCCCACCAGCCAATGAGACGGAAGCGGCTGAACCTGTCTTCACTGGCTGGAATGGGTCCGCCGCCGTTCGGCGATGCCACAGAATTGCTCATCGCGCTCCTGCGGTGATTTCCGGCTGAAGGCGAAGAATGTCGCCTTCTTTTACGGCAGCGTCAGAGAGGGTTTGCGAATCCTGGATCTGGCGGCCTGAGTTCTTGTGGTGGAACTTATAGCTGAGCGGCGCGCCGTCCGGGCCGTTCTGCGGCAATTGCAGCTTGTCCACCAGCACGGCGATGATGCGATTCGCGGGTGCGTCGTCCGGCAGTTCCACCGGGACGCGCTTGTTTTCCGTTGAGTCGTAAACCGTAACAGTTATGTTAGCCATGTTGAGATTTTCCTATCGGGCAGCCGAGGTCATGGGCACTTTGCGCACCTTGGCCTGGTGAACGAAATCAGCAAGCAGGTTGTGGGGCGCGCTTCCGCCGGCAACAAAGTCCCAGTCGGATTCGTGCAGCAGAGCATCCGTGCTGACCGCGAAGTTCAGGTTCTCGGCTTCCGGCTCCATGGAGCGCGCAACCTTGGAGGTAACAATGCCGAGCAGGTTGCCAAATTCGTCATACACCGGGCCGCCGCTGTTGCCCGGGCTGATGGGCGCGGAAACCTGCAACACGTCATTGCCCGGCGTGCGGGAAACAATGCCGTTGCTCACGGAAAAATTCAAGCCTTCAGGATGGCCGATGACAAAAATCTTCTCGCCCATCTGCACGCTGCCGTAGGTCGCCACGGGCTGAGTAAATTCCGCGTCGCCGTAATGGCGCTCCAGCCAAAGCAGCGCGACATCAAGATGCTTGTGGCGGCCCACTACCTGCGCTGAGGCCCAGCCGTTCATGCCCACGGACACCATTACTTTCTGTGCGCCTGTGCGCGAACGCCAGCCTTCGCCATCGGCTACATGACGCGCCGTTGCCAGAAGGTAGCCATGCGAGTCTGAATGGAGAATCATGGCCGCGCCCAGCAGGCCGGAAACCCCGGCTGTCGGTTGGAACCAGCGCTTGGCCGCAGGTGAGGCCAGCAGCACGAGCGGTTTCAACGTCGAACTCAACTCCACGCTGGACATTTCTTTGCCCGCAGGCAGTGATGGGAAGTTTCCACGCTCGTCGAGATCAGAAAGAGAAGAGCTGATGGCGTCGGGCACGGGCACACTATCGAGCGAGATGGTAAAGACCGCCAGCATGGTTGAAAAAATGCCGCTAATGATGAGCAGCGTTAAGAGATAGGAAGCCCATGTCTGCCGGACACGCGGCGCCTGGCCGCGCGTGGCCACACGCATGATCAGCGCTGCCAGACATAACAGCGGCAACACCAGAACCAAGGGCACAAACAATAGCCGCGTCCACAGCGGGACGGGGTTCGGCACTTTAGGGCGGACTTCCTGAGCTCCCTGAAGCGGAATCTGTGCCTGGGCAACTTCTTGAGTAGTGATAACTATTGGGTCCATGGAAATTGCTAGCTCACACCCGGGGGAGTCAATGCGGCGAGCGGTACTAAATCAATTGGAAAGATCATTTTTATATTGGTTATAAGCCCAAAGCAAGGAAAACCATCTCAGCTTCGGCATATTAGTGTAACTCTATGACCGGCTGAAGCCATTCAGCGAACGCCTTAACAAAGAAGTCCTTCCACAGGTAGAAACGGCTGCGGAAGCGTTCCAATACTTAGGAAGTTGCCACGCATCGGCGACTTCAGATATCCGGGGAAGCCGACGGAATTTGAGAGCGCTCTCGCCAACGGGGCGACGTTCAGTACAGAAATCAGAGTGCTCGACTGATAACGGCGGAGTTTAGCCAAGCACTTTTTGTTAGGCAGAAATTGGGTTTTCGTGTTAAATAAAAGGCCATAGCCCAAGATTAGAAATTACTAATCTTTCAATCAACCGGGCCCAATTTGCTCAATTTCCAAATAAAGCCAAAAAAAGGAAAATCTAGCTTATAATATCAGGCAAAACATGGAAACGAATTTAAGAACAGACAAGTTGCTTGACCAGATTGGCTGGAAGCTGCTGCAAGAACTGCAAATCAATGGCCGACTCTCTTACGCTGAACTGGGTCGCCGAGTTGGCCTCACGACACCAGCCGTGGTGGAACGCGTAAAGCGCATGGAAGAAGCCGGAATCATTGTCGGCTATCACGCCGACGTTGACCCAATGAAGGTCGGCATGCCAATCACGGCTTTCATACGCATGTCCGTTGTGGGCGATGTTTTTACCCGGATTACGGCTGTGGTGAAGAACTCGCCGGAAGTAGTGGAATGCCATCGCGGCACGGGAGCCGATTCTTTCATTATGAAAGTCCACGTGCGCTCGGTGGAGCACCTGGAGTCATTAATAGACAGGCTGACGCCGTTTGGCACCACCTCCACGTCTATTGTTTTGTCGTCGCCGGTGGAAAAACGCGCTGTTGATCGCATGGAAGAAACGCAGCACGCCGCCCAAACTGCGCAGGCCACACAACGAAAGTAAAACCGCAAAGCCTCACCACTGATGACACAGATGGGGCTGATTTGAAGTTAGTGTGCGGCGCACGGTTGGCACATCCAATTCACCTGTCTTAGAGACTCGAATCCAGCCGAGACTTTACTCCTAATCACTTTTCAAAATGCGGCGCTCGTCCGTGGTGAGGTTTTGGTCGCCTCACGCGAACGTCATCTCTTCTTGGCTCGGTCATACTGCAAGGGCCATTGGATATCGTGACCAAGAGCGTGTGCCGCCAGAAGCGGCCAATAGGGATCGCGGAGGAACTGGCGCGCCATAATAACCACGTCCGCCTGGCCGGAGCGAATGATCTGGTCGGCCTGAGCGGGATCGGTAATCATGCCAACGGCTCCAGTGGGAACACCGGCTTCTCGGCGGATCTTTTCGGCGAACGCCACTTGATATCCCGGCCCAACAGGGATTTTTGCGCGAGCCACGTTGCCGCCTGAAGAACAATCGATGAGATCAACGCCGAGCGGCTTGAGAGTTTTGGCCAACTCGACCGATTCTTCCGGGGTCCAGCCGCCCTCTGTCCAGTCTGTGGCGGAGACGCGCATCCAGAGCGGGTATTGCTCCGGCCAGACTTTTCTTACCGCCGTTACAACTTCGCAGACGATCCGGATGCGGTTGGCGAATGAGCCGCCATATTGGTCAGTGCGCTGATTGCTCAACGGCGATAAAAACGAATGCAGCAGATATCCGTGCGCGGAGTGCAGCTCAATCAGCTTTGCGCCCGCAGCCTGGGCACGGCGCGCGGCTGCGGCAAAAGCTTCAACAACGGCCCCGATTTCTGCCACGGTAAGGGCTTGCGGAACCTGGTAGCCGTCGGTAAAAGCCAATGCACTGGGCGCGAAGATTGGCGTCCAGCCTCCCTCGGCTGAAGTGATTGGCTTGCCGCCATTCCAAGGCTGGTTGGTGCTTGCCTTTCTGCCGGCATGGGCCAGTTGGATACCCGGAACGGAGCCCTGTTCGGCAATAAAAGAGAAGATGCGCCGCAGGGGTTCAATGTGCGCGTCCTTCCAGATGCCCAGGTCCTGGGGGCTGATGCGGCTATCGGCGGTAATGGCCGTAGCCTCGGCAATCACGGCCGCGGCACGTCCCACGGCCCGGCTGCCCAGGTGGACAAAGTGCCAGTCATTGGCAAATCCGTCTGTGCAGGAATACTGGCACATGGGCGAAACCACAATGCGGTTCGCAAATTCCACGGCGCGCAGCTTGAGGGGATCAAATAAATGGGCCATGAGTAATCATTGATTGTAAATTGCGATTGTAATTGCACGGGCCGCGACGGAGGCCTGCAAACCGTTTCATACATCCAGAAGCGCGTGTCTTTAAGAGCATGGAGCTTCAAAACGCTGAGTCTTTAAAGCGGTGGGTCTTTAAAGCGGTGGTTCTAGGAAGTTTTGCTTGTTGTAATTTTGCGGGAATTGAGGCAAATTTGGCGCATGGCGCAGAAAAATTTTCAGGATGAATGGGGCACAGGCGCCCGTGAAGGGTATGAGGACCGCGGGACCTTCCGTCCACCGCGCGCTCCACAGAAAGAACCCGGCAGCCCACTTCTACGTATCCTTGGCGCGATCGCAATTGTGGGTGGAATCTGCTGGGGAACGTACCTGGTGACAGTGAACGGTAACGTCGCGACCGCGTTGCAGCAGAACCGGGGACCGATTGCCATTGTGGGCCTGGGGGTAGTGGCTTCAGTACTGGGCAAATATTTGAAGGGATAGCCGCCAGCTCCAAGAATCGCAACTATCGCTAAGAGTTTTTTTGCACGATTTCAGTGTGTCCCGCGAGTTCATCCGACTGTCACTGCTGGAATAAATCCCTTACTCTCAATACATGAATATGTTCAACAATCCGATGGAGAACCACAACGGGACCACCCATGCAGGTACGCTAGGATTGTATTAGGCCAATGATTTCAAAATTCATATTCATAGCGGGTTTGCTGGTCTGCCTTGCCATTGCCGGCGTGGCGCAGGACGAAGCAAAAGCTTCCGCCAGCAATCAAGTGGATGAGGGTGTGCAGGCATTTCGACAGGCGCACTATGATGATGCGATCGCGCACTTTGAGCAGGCGGTGGCGTTTGATCCGGATCTTGTGGTTGCGCGGATGTATCTGGCGGCAACCTATTTGCAGGTGTTTGAGCCTGGAGTGGATACCCCGGAAAATGTTGTGCTGGCGACGAGAGCGCTGGAACAGTATTCAGAGGTGTTGCGCAGCAATCCCTCTGACGTTGAGTCCCTTAAGGGCCTTGCCTACTTGAAATTGCAGTTGAATGAGTTTGATGAGGCCAAAGAAGCCTATGCCAAGGCCATCGCGCTGAATCCGGCTGATCCTGAATTGTTATATGCGGCGGCGGTGGCCAACTGGTCGAATGCAAACGGCGGCATTGCGGCGGAGAAGGCAAAGCTGGATGCGGAGACCGAATATTCATTGATCGTGTCCGAGGGATGTTCCGATGTGCGGTCGCGATTCCTCCCGGAGATCGATAGCGGGATAGCGATGCTGAATAAGGCCATTTCTCTTCGCAAGGACTATGTCGATGCCATGACGTATATGGACATGCTGTATCGTTTGCGTGCGGAGTTGGAGTGCGGAAGCAAAAAGAACTTCAAAGCGGACATCAAGCAATCCAACGAATGGGCTGACCGCGCGGCGGCGGCGAGAAAGAAACAGGCTGAAGCAGCAGCAAAAGAAAGCCAGGAACAGCCGCCTGATAAACCTCGGCTGTAATCAAAAACCCAGCTGCCATTACTATTCCGGCCTTTATCTAACAAAACACCTTATTTACATCTGCTGAAGCCGGAATGCGATTGCTAAAAACTCAGGCAAACGGCTCCAGAAGAGTGCTTTTCAGCCGGTTCAAGATGGTGACTGAAGTACCGTTTTCCATTTAGCGCGTTCCGCTTAGACTGCTCTCAACACGAAAGACCAATGTACCCAGGCACACGGCAACTGTACTGCCGCCCGATGAGATTTCCGGCAAGAACTGATGGCAGGCAGGTACGCAGTGAGTGATTAGGATCACAGGTCAGGAAAGTAGTTCCTTTTACGATTGCTGCTTCCGGAACTAAAACACAGTAAGCGTGAGAGATGACAGGCAGCTAGTTGTTTCGACTGATGATGAACTGCAACTTCAATTTCGGCGCAATGAAAACCCTGCTCAGGATGAGCGGCCTGGTGTTTCTGCTGGCTTCTGGCGCTGCGGCGCAGACCAGCTCCGGCCAGCTGACCATCACCATGAACGTGCAGTCATCCATCACATTGATTTTCCAGAACAATCCATCGGTAGGAACAACGGGTTTTTGTCCGCTGACGAATGCGGGCACTAACAATGTTGGCCTGGACTTCGGCACGGCGTCATTTCCGGGAAATTTTCATACGTCCGCATGCGTGAGTTACACGCATTTAACCGCCGCGGATTATCAAGTCAGCAGCGCATTTGACGTGGTAGTGAACAAGGCGAATTCCAGCAGCCCGAATTACCGGCTGGCCGCGCAAATTTCTACACCTCCGCCGGCGAACGTGACGTGGCTGCTGAACAACGTGGCATTAACCAACACAGGATTCACCGCGCTTGATGCCGCCGACACGTTTGGCGCGCGGATCACCAAGACTCTGCAGGTGAAGGTGAAAAACACAGTGGCGGCGCAGGTCCTGCAGGAAACGGTTACTTTTCTGGCTACTGCGAACTAGGTTTTGACGATGCTGAAGAATTACATCTCGATCATGCGGTACGCGGCCCTGGCGGCCCTGCTGACGTGCAGCGCTTCATTGATGGCGCAGACCACGGCCACAGGCGTGATCAACGGCACGCTGATCAACAAGAACGGGATTTCGATCCAGTTTGACACCGACCCGGCAGGCGTGACGCTTGGCGCGGCGGGCACGAATGCCGCAACGGCGAACTTTGGCACGGTGTCGGCTTTTGGTCCGCTCTCTGCCGGAGTGACCCGCCCCAGCGTTACGGCAGCGAACTTTACCGTGCGGACAATTTTTGATGTGCAAGTGATCCAGGGCGGCTTGAACAGCACAACGTATACCCTTACGGCAAATCTGGCTGCAGCGGCCCCAACCGGGCTGAATTACAAAGTTGATGCGGTCACGCTGACCACCGCGTTACAGACAATCCAGGTGAATGGCGCATACAACACTGCCATTGCGCACAATTTAGATTTGGTGATTTTGACAGCAGCACCCGGAGCCGGCGGCCCGGCGGTAAATACGCCTGTTACAACGACCATTAATTTTACGGCTACGGCCAACTGAGTTTTATTTTGGGACACAGACTTTTTGCGGTATGAATTTTTGAATTCGAAATGAGGAGAGGAACACAATGAAAAAGGTAACGCTCTTAACCATCTTTGCGGCGCTGATGATGATTTCTTCAGCGGCCGTCGCACAAACAACCGCCAGCGGCACGCTTACCGTCACTGCGACTGTCACGGGCAGCATCAACCTGGTATTCAATTCAGACGGTTCCGGCCTGGCGCTTGCCAGCGGCGCGGGAACCAACGCGGCGACACTGGCTTTTGGGAACGTGTCAGCTTTCGGCGCAATTCCTGCCGGCATCGTCCGCAGCACCACCGCGAGCACTTTCACTGTTAGCTCCGCGGTTGACGTGCTGGTAACAAAGACCAATTCCGCCAGCGCCAACTATAGCCTGACCGCACAACTGGGGGCGGCGGATGCGGTGAACACATGGTCGGTAGGCGGAGTCGCCGTGACGAATGGTAGCGCTGCACCGATCACCGCGACCGGCACTTATGCCGCGAACAGCAATTTCCCGGTGGCCATCACCGTACCTTTCACCACGGCCAGCGGAACCCTTATCAGCAACACCATTAATTACGTAGCGACAGCCAATTAAGGGTTTAATGGGATTTGCCACGAAGAAAGACTGGGATAGACAGATGGATTAGAGCTTGGCGGGAGGTGCGAAATCGGGCTGCGTTATTTCCTGCCGTTATTGCTGTTCGGTTCCTCCCTCATGACCGACGGGTGGACACAACGCAAGAGCACGGTTAAACGCACCTCCAGCGCCATATCCATGAAGTCTGCAAGCGAAGGGGCAATCTCAGTGAGTTTTGTAAGCGCGCCGGATGGCGTCGCCTTGACCGGCGGAACTTCCGGCCAGCGCAGCTTGAATTTGGGGACCGTCTCACACGCAGGCGGCGCCCAGACAGCGAACGTCCAGACGCAGAAATTGCCTGGGCGATTTGTTGTTTCTACGCGGTTCGGCATGAGCATTCAAGCCGGATCACAAACCGCAACCACCGCCGCCGTATTGGCTGCGCTTGCCATTCCCGATCCTGCATACACGTTTCGGCTGGACGGGATTACGTTGCAACCCGTTCCGCAATTGCTGCAGGGCCAAGCAAGAATGGGAACCACAGTGATACATCGGCTGAAGATTGAAGTGCCCACATCTCTTACGGAGAAGAATTCTCAATTAAACAATGCAATTATTTTTCAGGTCATTCCGAATTAGGTTGTCTCGAATTTTTGTAGCACCGGCACTCTTGGTTACGTGCTTGGGCTTGCTTTGTTGTCCGGCTTGGATGAGCGCGCAGACAGCTGCTGCCGCATCTTCTTCTCAGCAACCTGCACCATCTGCCGCTTCATCGCAAGGCGCTGTGACAGCGGCCGCTCCGGTACAGCCAGCAGAAAAGCCTTCCATCTCACTCAGCCCCGCCGTGGTAATGGCCAAGGGCAATTTCAGCCAAACGCTGTCACAAACGCTCACGCTCACCAATCAAACGGCGCGCGATTTCGCTTTTGAAATGGTGGCGGAAGATGTTGTAGTGAAAGACGGCAAACGAATTTTTGTAACAGCCGGCGAGACGCCGAACAGCATTGCCGCGTCAGCGGTGTTCACGCAGAAGACAGTGCTGGTAAAGCCGTTTTCTTCCGCGTCCGTGGATGTGCGGCTTACGTTGCCGGCTGAAACCAACATTCGCGCTGTGGTGGCGATGTTTCGTGGAACGGACAAGTTGCCGACTTCTTCCGGCGCAGTTGGCATGACCGCGTCACTGGGCTCGCTGATCACTTTTAACCTCACCGACAACGTGAAGCTCAAGCCGGAGCCGGTGCGTGTGGTCCCGGCGAGCGAAACAGCGAACATGAAAATCGCACAGTGGATTTCCAATTCCGGCACCGAGCCGGTACTGCCGGAAGGTGCGGCGGCTGTCTTGAGTTCCAGCGGGGCGCTGGTCGGCAAAGCGATTTTTGATCCGCAACGGTTGCTTCCGGGTGAGCGCCTGGAATTTTCCGCTGAGTATCCCGGCGAACTGCCTTCTGGAAAGTACCGCGCGCTTTGCTCTTTCCAGTTTGAAGGCAAGACGCAGACGACGGAAGCTGCTTTCGAAATACCGAAAACTGACGTTCCCAGTAAATGAAACGCTGCTGGAGTCTTCTACTGTTGGCGACCGCCTGCTGTCTGGCGGCACAAGGACAAACTCCGCTTTCAGTGGCTTACCAGAAAACTTTGCAGCTACCCGTGGCAGGCGCCACTGCGGCCTACTCGCTTGACCCCAATATTGCTGACGCAACAGCGGCCAACGGCGTGCTGGAAATCGTGGGCAAAGCGCCGGGTTCCACCAATATTATTGTCGTGACTTCAGCGGGGGCGCAGACGCTGGCTGTTACGGTGCCTGTTCCGCCTCCCATTTTGCCTCCGGGATTTGAGCCTCCGGAGCGCCAGGGCACCGGCGAGAGCGGCACTTATGAATTTCGCTACAACTCTGATCCCAGCCAGATCACAAACTCAATTGAGATGAAGCGCACGCAGGGACAATCCTTTACGCGCATGCAGGTGATCAACGCAAACCTGTTTTCTGCTTCGGGAGTGACCTCGGCCATCGGCTTCCCGTTTCTGGCGTACCAGATCAGCCGGCCAGACAGGGACATTACGTTTATCGACAAGAACGTGTTGAACTCTCCGCTTACGCTGGATGGCTTTCTGGTGCGCGGATTTCACATGCGCCAGGGCGCGTGGGAATTTCACGGCGGCTTTACTTCTATCGCAACATTTCAAGGGCTGTTTCTCTCGACCGATCGCGAATACACGGCAGGCGTTACAAGGATATTTCATATTGACGACGTGAATTCGCTGGAAGCTAACGCGTATTACTTTCAAAATCCTGAAAGCCAGCGCGCATTCGCCAGCAACGGCGCGGTGGGGTCAGTGGCCTATAGGCGCAAGCTCAGCGACAAAGGGAATTTTCTGGCTGAACTGGGAGTGAGCCACGGCTTCGGGTTTGCCACGCGGGCCAGCTATGACGATAAGCGCAATCATCTGCTGGGAAACTTTCACATTCAGTCACGCAACTTCGCGTCGCTGGCGGTGAACAACCAGCATGGCACTTTTGCCGATTTAAATGCGAGCCGCAAGCTGACGGAACGTCTTTACGCCAGCGTTGATCTGAATCAATCGAATTACAACCTGCTCACGCTGAGCCAGAACACGTTTACCACCAGCGGGCTGCTGAACTTCAAATTGAACAAGAATTTTTCAGTGAATGGCGGGGCCGGATACGCCACGTTTCAATCCAAGATTCCCGTTGGGCCCGCCGTAACCACGGTAAACCTGCCTGCGGGCGTGGATTATTCAACGCGGCATTTCGGGACAGGCTTTGAGTATCAGCGCAGCGTCAACATTGAAGGCGGAGGCGGCGGGAATGATTACTCCGTGAATGCGCGCGCTTCAGCAAAACAGTTCCAGATTAGCGGCTTCTACAGGCATGACGTGCAAGTGCCCACGCTGGCCGCCATTTTCTCACAGGTGCCGGGGTTGCAGGACGCGCTGGATCGCGCCGGGATCGTCGCTTCCAGTCCTGAGCAGCTTGCCGACCTGTTGCACAATACGGAGATTCTTCAACTGCTGGGATTTACCAACGCGTTTGTGGTGAACCTGGCGCCGTCACGCAATGACCTGAACGCAGCAGTGAGCTGGATGCAACACAGCCAGAACCGCCGCAAGGTTGACTTGAGTTATTTTGACAGCGATACGGAGCTGTTGCAGGGACACTTCATATTAAAAACGGCCACGGTGAGCTACTCGCAGCGGTTGAAATCGACGAATGATATTGTGGGCTCCGCCGCGATGGTGCAGACAACGAACAACGGCGTGACATCGACGCATCCACTGTTCAGCATTTCGCTCCAGCACAGATTTTTCACGGTGCCCACGCTTTTGCTGCCGGGACGCCACGGCATGATCCAGGGGCATATCTTCCGCGATGACGATTCCGCCGGAACCTACAACGCGCAGATGCCAGCAATGGGAGGGGTGGAGGTGCGGCTGGATGAAGACCGCGTTACGCGAACGGATTCCAGCGGCTATTACGCGTTTCATCATGTGCCGTTCGGGGTGCATCGTGTGGAAGCGAAGCTGGAAAGCGACGAGCCATTCTTTTACACCACGGATTCACCCGCCACCGTGGACATGAACGCCACGGCCGATTTCGGGATTAACTTTGCCAAGGGACAGATCTTTGGCTTTCTGCTGAACGACGCAGACAGCGGCATTAACGGAATCACGGTGGAGCTGAAAGGCGAGAAATTTACGCGTCGTGTGCAGACCGGAGTGAACGGCAAGTTCGCTTTTACGGGGCTTGTGCCCGGAAATTATTCGGTGGCGACGCTGCCGGACTCTTACCCTCCGGGATATGCGTTGCAGGATTTGCAAGAGCAGACCGTCGCGGTGGAATCAGGCAAGCCCGCGAGCACGGAATTCAAGGTGAAGGCGCTGCGGTCGATTGCAGGGCGAGTGATGGTCTATGACAAAGCAACGCTGCAAACGGTACCGATGGCTGGAGTGATCGTTCGGCTGAAAGAAGTTTCCCTCGAAACCAAGACCGGCGCGACCGGCGCATATATTTTCCGCAATCTGGCTGCGGGAACGTACACGGTTGCGATTGAGAGCGATGGCAAAGAGATCACGCGGACGGTTGTGGTCCCGGCCAGTCCGGCGAGCATTCGGGATGTGGATTTGAACGCGGGGACGAAGGAAGCGCCCGCGCAGCAGTAAGAACCAGTTTAGCCGCGAATCGCGCGAAAAGACGCGATGGGCCTTTTCCCCTGGCTCACGCCATATAGCAGCAGGAGCCGATTCCTCGGGCCTCACCAGACATTCGATCGAGCTTTCAGGCGGCTTGGATGTTCGGCTCTCGGAACAGCAGGTCGTTGGGTGGGCATTCTGGCTAGCCCCATGGGCTGGAGCGACGGACAGGGCAAATCTCAATTAAGATATTAAGGATGAAATCCGCACTGGGCAGCATCGCGCCAGGATTACTTTTGATTGTTGAGTGATTGCGCATGGAAAAAGCCAAGATTGCAAAATTTGAAGAGATCCTCAACAAGAAACACGAGGAGCTACGCCGCAGCCTGAGTCGCACACAGGAAGAGCACAATGAGGCCCAGGATTTTGGTCGCGATGAAGGCGACCGTGCGAGTGCGTCATTGTCAAAGGAAATGACGTTCCGGCAAAAGGCGCAGGAACGCGGGCTGCTGCAACTGGTGGAAGCCGCAATTGGCCGGATCAATAACGGCACGTTTGGCGAATGCCTCCATTGCGGCCAGGACATCAGTGTGAATCGATTGACGGCGGTGCCGTGGAGCCGCTATTGCATCACCTGCCAGGAGCTGATCGTGGAGCAGCAATGAGAGGCATTGTAGAAACCTTTACCACAGAGGACACAAGAGGAAGATCGGGTGATCGCACGTGATCGGGTGATCTGGTGATCGAAAGGCAACGACTTGCCGCGGATTTACGCGGATGCCCATATCAAGCGCTGTTTGCGTACTGTGGGAACTCGATGGCCTATTATTCAGGCGCTTCAGTCCGTGAAACAAAGTGTCAGGGCATAACGTAAGCGTTAGGCTTGCCAGCCCTGATTTTCCGACCACGATCAGCCGATTGCGTCGGGCTTGTTTTTGCCGCTCCGTTTCACTGCGCGACGGCCTGCGGCGCAAGGAAAATCTCTCTTCAGCACCTTTGCGGCACGACTTCGCAGGCTTTGCTCGCAGTCGCTCGCGTCAGCCTTGGCGCTCAAGTCATGCCCTGACACTTGTCTCAGAGTGGGACGCAGAATCGTTCTTTATGAAAGATGTCATGCGGCAGGCGGGATGGATTCCCACCCTTCGCAAGAGCGACGAAGGATGGGGCACCCATGACATGGTGAGTTATAAGAAAAACGGGGAAGGGTGGGCCACCCGCCCCGCAGGAGCGCGGGCTTGCAACTCGTGGAAGCGGCAATCGGCCGGATCAACGGTGGCACGTTTGGCGAATGCCTGCATTGCGGCCAGGACATCAGCGTGAATCGATTGATAGCCGTGCCGTGCACTACCTGCCATGAGTTGTGGATCAGGGGTGAGGGGATTGCCAGGTTGTGCCGCACCTACGGGGCTTTGTTTCTCTTCAATCCTTTCCCAGCGCTTACCCCTTCAGCGCGCGAAGCGCGCCTCGGGCCGCACTGGGCTAACCTGTAGTCGCGCCTCTGGCGCTTGGATTTCGAAGCTATTTGGTCCTGTCGCGATGCAGTGATACGGTCCTTTTGTGGCTTGCAGTATCCAATCCAATAGCAAATTTTTCTTTTACCGTACCTAGTAGTCCATGCGCCATTTTCGGAAAGCAAGGATAATACATCATGAAGCTGGTATAGCGAGTATGGCGCGAACAATCAAAGCCGCCCCTGGGCGGCTCACTAGAATCGTTCGGCCCTGGCTAGTCCTTGTTTTTCTTGTCTTCATCAAATTCGTCACCGTGGCGGCCCTTGTAATATGCCTCAGAGTCCGGGTGGTTTACGGTTACATCATCAAACACTTGTTGGAAAGTGCCCTTGTCTCTATCCTTCCTTCCCTGTTCATAGTCGTCTCTGTCTTCCTTTTTTACTGTCATTGCTTGGCGCTTCCTTTTCGCCGGAATAAAAGTTTACACCCAATATAATTCCGAGGGACAGAAGGAGGAATTTGAAAGCCTGGCCACTTAGCTATCTTCGCCCTTGACAGTGGCTTTAGGAGTGCTAGGATGATGGCCTCATTCCAAGAGCTCACCTATCTAAGTAGCGCAGCCGATTGAGGCGGAACGATGAGTCTCCATTGATTGGAGGTCAAAATGAGGCTCTATTTGCAGTCACTAGTTAAAACTGCGGTGATTTTATTCCTCGGATCAGTGCCTATCAGCTCAGTTTGCTCTGCGCAGTCGTCTTTGCAAATATCAGTCGCTTCGCTCTGTGCTGGCTCCTCAGTGGAAGCCTGCGACGTAGCAAACATAGAAGACGATTCTCTGAATAACAATCCTGCTGCTCTTAGCGGAACTTTTGGTTCCCAAGCTCTCGGAGCGCTGATATCGGCTGATGCCCTTAGCGTCTCTCGCGTCGGTCTGCTGCGTTCCAGAGATTCCGTCTCGTTTCAAGTTACTGCTAGTCCGAAGGTTGTCCTGGCAGTGAATCAAGCGCTTGTCGAAGATGTAATAACGATTGATTTTGCGCCTTTCCGAGGCCAGACCGGACTATTGTTTGTGCAGTATCAGTTGAGTGGCAATGTCTCTAATAACGGTCCGGCTAGAGCTTTTGCCGAGGTTAGTGTGGTAGCCCGTACATTAAATGTTCAGCGGTTCCCGGCGCTTCATGCATCCTCTGGTGGTGGAATATTTCGGATTCCAACCCCAATCAATTTTATTTACGGGCAACCGTTTATCCTCGGATTGTTGCTCAATACGGTAGCCGGTACAGCTTCACCACATGCAAACGGGATTGGCTTTGATCCATTTGTATCTATTGGGAAGGGAACGGCCCGAGCAGATTTCTCAAATACTCTTGCTCTCGTAGCGCTGGACGTTACGGACTCGAACGGGAATCCCCTGCCATCGCCGCCGACCTTTTCGTCCGTCTCGGGAGCATCGTATTCGGCGGATGGCATATTGAATTCATTTTCTGAGTTTACTGCTCACGTGGAACCGGGAATCAGCGCCACCACATTTGAAGCGGAAGGTGTGTTTGGCCTTGGGAGCAGCAATAACGGAATAGCGCCTCTCAACGAAGACGTGACCCTTCAGGTTGGCACGTTCTCTGCCAGTATTGAGGCTGGCTCCTTCACGCAACGAAGCAAAAATCTCTTTAAGTTCGAAGGAGTTGTCAATGGTCAACCGCTGGAGATGTCGATCCATTCCCTGCCGGACGGGCGGTTTAAGTTCAATGCCGAAGGCGTGGGAGCTGATTTGACGACGCAGCCCGTGACCGTGCGACTGATCATTGGCGATGATGGGGGAAAAGCAACAGCAACAGCTGACAAGTAGCGATGGTCTTGGTTTGCGTCGGACGTGCTGTGCTTTGAATGAGTGTACCGACCGCTAGGCTCCCCCCAAGAGCGACACAAATATTCTATGCACCAGAAAACACTTGCTTTCGTAGTTTATTCGTGCTATAAACTAGCTGGCCCGCAGCGCCGCGGGCTCTGTTTTCTCAAAGCTTTAGCAAGCTTTTGCTTTTGTTCTTTAGTTCTAGCAGCCCTGCAACCTTGTTTTTAAAACAAGGTTTTTAAAACAAGCGACTAAAAATCGGGGAGAAGTGTGTCTTCTTGCTGAGGCCTTTCTCCTTTTTGCGAGGGTTTTTGCCATGCCAATCACGAAAGATCAAATCATCGCGGCGATGCAGGCCGCAGCCCAGAAGCTGGGCCACGCTCCGACAACGACAGAATTCACGCGACTGAGCGGAATCAACGATCGCAACGCCAGCCGGCTTTTCAAAACCTATTTGAACGCAGTGCGCGCTGCCGGGCTGGAGCCGAACAAAAGAGGCCAGCGATTGACGTCTGCCGCGCTGCTGGCGGACTGGGGAGAGGTTGCGCGCAAGGTGGGCTGGGTACCGACACGCCGCGAGTATTTGCGTG
Source organism: Candidatus Angelobacter sp. (assembly GCA_036497385.1). GTDB lineage: Bacteria > Acidobacteriota > Terriglobia > Terriglobales > Acidobacteriaceae > Angelobacter. The sequence goes on from DASXJO010000577.1 coordinate 19,860, forward strand.
AAGGCCGCCATGGATACATTGTTTTCAGAAGCCGCTTTGAGCGCTGGGTGGAAGTGCCAAAAGAGTTTTGCCGGTTTGTGGAGGCCGGAAGCCTGCCGGGCGACTGGACGGACGTGCTGGAGAAGATCCGTGTGGGGCCGCTGCCGAGGTCGGGTGGCGGGAAGCGAGTGATGCGATTGAGAGAAGCGGTGAAAGCAGCCTGTATCCAGGAAACGAAGCCAAGCAGTCCGGCAGAAGCGGGAGCCGCGGATATGCGGGAAGGTGAACGGGGCGTCGATTTAAGACAGGAATTTGATTCGGGACAGGTACGGGAAAAGGGCTTTGAACGGGTATTGGAACGGGGCCCTGAACGGGATTATGCCATGGCGCATCCCGTTCCTCCTCCGGTGGCGAACATGAAGTGCGTTACGGCAACGATGCTTGCGGTGTTTGTGGCGGAACTGGCGCCAAGCGCGCTACCGTGGATTAAAGCAGCGAATTTTCAGCGGCGAGTGCTGCCGGACCGTCCGCTGCTGGGAGCGCCGATACGGACGCCGGGAATGGCGCATGCTCCAGTGAACGAAATGGGAGTAATGCTGCTGTTTGCCATGCTGGCAGTGCAATTGGGGTTTGTGATTGAGTTAGTTCAAGCGGCCTTTCCCGACTGCCTGGCCAAGATTGAAGTGGAACCAGGACGGTGGCAGTACCTGAGAATAGAGTTTGAATACGAAAGCCGCGCGTTCCAGGAGCATGGGCACGATCCGCAGCAATGCGACATGATTGTCTGCTGGAAACATAACTGGAAAAAGTGTCCGGCGCACTTGCAGGTGCTGGAGCTGAGCAAGCTGGTGGGAATTAATTAGATCGGGGACAAAAACCTTTACCGCTGATTTACGCGGATGAACGCTGATCAGGAAAGAATCGCCGTGATCGCCGACATCGCACGTCATCGCCGGAATCGGAAAGGCAAAAGCGGGAGAACAAGATTGCCAAAATCGCCGAAATTGCCAAAAGTGAAAATTGAAAGGCAAAAACCTTTACCGCTGATTTACGCGGATGAACGCTGGTCAGAACCGGCAAAAAACTTTTACCACAGAGGACACAGAGAACACGGAGGAAGATCGGGTGATCGCACGTGATCGGGTGATCGGAAGGCAACGGCTTACCGCGGATCAAGGCGGATGAACGCGGATCAGGACCGGCGAAAAACCTGTTTACCACAGAGGGCACAGAGGAACACAGAGGAAGATCGGGAATCGAATAAAAGCGTTAACCGCAAAGGACGCAAAGGGCGCTAAGGAACACGGGGTAGATCGGGTGATCGCGCGTGATCGGGTGATCGGAAAACGACCAGAAGAGGCTGAGGCCGACTGGCGCGCCGAGGCCATTGTGTCAGGAGCGGAAAAAATCCGATGCAGGAGGATTGACTCAAGCGGCGTGGAGGGGAAGCGACAAAATTAGTGCGACTGCGCCGGATCTGGATCGTTCGACTCCCGGCTACGCCGCTCGCTCACGATGACAGTTTGTTGCGCGGCGATTGTTGCGCCGCGCGGCTTGGAAAAAAAACCCCTCCCGCCACGATGGGCAAGAGGGGTGCGTTTGGTTAGAGAAAGTTACAGGATCTGGTTACTGTTGCGGCGGCTTTTGAGCCGGCTGATCGGTGGTGCTGGGCTGAGAAGCAGGCTGTGTTTCTGGAGCAGACTGCGGAGCCGGAGCCGACTGAGTTGCAGGCTGGCTGGCCGGAGTTGCGGTGACGCCGCTGCCGGTGGCGGGAGCAGAGTTGTTGCTGGCGTTCAGGTCAGCCAGGCCGTTCTTTAACAGGCTGATCTCAACTTTGCCGCCCTTCTGGCGATGGATCTTGCCGTCCTCTGCCTGAACTGGAGCGTTGCCCATGCCGACCGTATAGATGCGGTAGACAGGAATCTCATGATTCAGAACGAGGTAACGGACGACCATCTGCGCCATTTCACGCGAGTTCTCAATGGCCATGGTGCCGTTGCCGGGCGAGAAGCCCTGCACTTCAACAATGTAGCCCTTCTGGTTCTTCAGCGAGGTGGCCATCTGGTCGAGAGCGTCTTTGGCGTTCTTGCTGAGGGCGCTTTGGCCGGCGCGGAAGCGGATTTCAGCCTGCGTGATGGGCTGATACTGGTCGATCTTGCTGACCGTGTCTTCAACCGTTGCGATACGCGTGTGCGCCTGCTGCGCCGTCTGCTGAGCCTGGTTAGCGCGATTGCCCGCGTCCAGAGCGTGCGTGTCGGCTTCATTGGCCTTGCTCATGGCGTTGCGAATGCCTTCGGTCGCGCGAGCGTCAACGTCGGCGATCATCTTGGCGTTCTTGGCGGTGAGTTCATCGAGCTCATTGACGCGGCCGCGAACTGGATCCAGCTGCCGGTTAACATATTTCTTGCGGGCAAAGGGATTCAAATGTCCCCAAAAACCCTCTTTGCGCGTGTAGGTGAGCGGATCCTTGCCGGTCGCAGACTGATCGTTGCCCTGGGCTTGGGTTTGCTGCGCCTGCGGTTGATCTTGTGTGGTCTGTTGATTCTGCTGGGCGACCGCTGGCACTGCCATGGCGGCGACTAGCGATAACGACAATAGATAATTCTTCATTGGGATAAAATCCTCCGAACCGGGGTCGTTCGAGCATCGGGGCCACGCTTTGTGACAGGGTTTGCCAGCTCACCCCCGATTTCGCATAACGTCACGCTCTTGACTATTGCATTGCAATTGCCAAACTCCTGATTCCAAAGCCCGTAACCAGAGCCTTTATTTTCAATGCCTTACGGCATATACCTTAGCACCGGCTAGTACCGGGTTAAGGCTGATCGAGTAAATATTGCGCTACCGGACACGGCCAAACTGCATGGTGCGATAATTTCCCAGGATTATTAGCGTGATAATGAGCACCTTGAGCTGTGTTAGGCTGATCTCCCCCTTGGCATCTGGACAAGTGCAAGTTCTCATCGCACTGGCCTCAAATCGCAGGAGTAACAGATGCAGGAACTCAGAGACTACTACCGCAAGCGTCTCAAATGGATGCTCGCGCCCATCGTCAGCTTTGCCATCCTTTACCGGCAGTTTGCCGTCCCGGCTATCCACAATTGGTATCACTCGCACGGCTTCACTTTTGGTGAGAGTTGGCTTGAGGGCGCCTATTCCCTCATGATTGGCTTCTTCTTTTTGGCTGGCGAATGGCTGATCCGCACAAGGCTGTGGAAACTGGAAAAGCCCTGGCTTAATTTTTCCGGCCTGTGGGAAGGCGAAACTAAATATCAGGTTATGGAAAAAGGCTCGGACAAGATCGACCCTCAAACCTTCCAGCCCTTCTCCAGCAAGCACGAAGTCAAGATTGAGCAGGACTGTTTTTCCATTTCAATCAAGCCTACCGACAAAACTTTCGCCACTTGGTATTCCATTACCATGACGGTCCGCAACGCGGAGGAAGTTGCCTATGCCTATGAAGTGAAATACGCCGACGAGACCCCCCGGTTTCCTGCCAAAGCCATTGGCTACGAACAAATGAGCGTAACCCTTAGGAAAAAAGGCTGGTTCGGAATACGCAAAGATCGTCCCATCCGCCTATCCGGAACTTTTGCCCATTGCGCCGAAGGTCAAACCCCAGTCTAT
>DASXJO010000578.1:0-2625 GCA_036497385.1 Candidatus Angelobacter sp.
CTCCTCGACGACAAACCCGAACAGACCCAGTCGGATGCCTTATCTACATCTCAGACAGCGGAACCCGCTGTCGAAACAACATCGGACGAGGACTTGGAATTTCCCGCGGTCCTGCCCGATGGAGATGTAAGCGATGTGCCCTGGGTTATGTGAGGCAGTAACCACTCTGGGCGGAATCCCTCGCGGGTTCCGCTCAGGGCCGAAAAAGGAAATATGAAACGGATTCTCTCTACCTTTATATACGGACTGTTTGCCGTCGCAGCGGCTGCGCAGCAGTCACAAGCTCCAGCTCAGAATGTGCTCCATATTGCCACGGCCCTGAACCATCTGACAGTGCTTGAATTTCACGAGCCGGTCACGATGGCGGCAGCCGGCAGTTCCGACTTCCAGATCGAGCGCCAGGACAACAAGGTGTTCGTCAAGCCGACAAAGCCCGGAGTGTCCACCGACCTTCTCGTTTGGACCGCATCGCGCCGCTTCGCCTACGAACTAGAAACAACGGAAGAGGTAAAGACCATGAACTTCGCTATTGATGCTGCCATTCCTGCTCCGCCGCCAGTTGTAAGCACCAGCGCGGACGAACTCGCTGACATGATGTTGACGCGCGCGTTCCTGGGAGCAGTCCAGATTCGTTGTAACGCACGTACACGACCGAATGAGGTCAACATTCGTGTCGAACAGATATTCAGGACGCGGAGCACGATCTACGTCCACTACACAATCGAAAATAGCACCGAAGCGAGCTACCGCGCGTCTCTGCTAGGCGCATTTGAGCTGAAGCCTGAGCATCCGTCTGTCTCATTAGGCGGCATTGCGCACACGCAACTGGATTCCCGCGGCTTGAAGAAGCTGGGGACGGCGAAAGCATTGCCCCTGGCTGTCGGCCATGTTGAGAACGAGTCGGAACAACTGGAGCCGCGCTCTTCGGCCCAGGGAGTTGTAGCCATCCGGCAAGATCTGAGGGGGCCGGCGGTGCTGCAACTGGTATTTGAGTCCGGACTCAAGGCGACCTTTGTGATGTGAGCATGAGACGGAATCAGCAAATCGAAACCATGCGCGAGCGGTTCCAGAGCTATCTCGCGCAAGAGCGCGAAGACACCATTCTCGCCTCCTTGCGGCACTGGACCGAAGATCCTCTTAAGCCGCGGACTGATAACGGCAGGTTTCGCTTGAACCCCGTTCTGCTATTGCTGGCTGTGCTCATCACTTTCAGCGCGGACAGCTTTTTGTTCTTCAGCTTTGTCCATCCATGAAACCGGAAAATGAATATCGTCTTGGCCGCAGGGCCTATCATCGCGATCAGGAAGAAAGCCTCGGACTCGTCTTAGTTCTAGGTGCTCTGGTTCTGGTTGCGGCCGGCTCCTACATCTTAGTCGCGCGTTATCACCTGCGCCCAGCGCAATTGGTGGAGGGCGGACTCTACCTGCTCTTTGCGTCAATTGGGTGCATCGCGGTTGCCTGGTACATGATCACCCTGCCGCGGCGCCGCGAAACCGCTTGGCCTCACCCTCCTTTATATATATCTCCGGAAAAAGACCGAAAGGCAATCCAGTCTGCCTACGACCAGAACGCAATCGTTCTCGGCTATGACGTGCACGGAAAGCCGTGGCTCTGGCCCGACGCAACTCGCGTTATGCAGTCGGTCGTATTCGGGGCCACTGGTTCGGGCAAGACAACACTGCTCAAGAACATCATCACCCAAGACCTCTTTCGCGTCATTGGTCCAGCAAATGACCGGCGCCGGCTACCGATGCTGATATTCGACGGCAAGGGCGACCAGGAGTTCCTTTCTGATTTACTCCCAGCCATTGAAACTGCGGGCCGAATGCACCAACTACGTGTACTCAACCCGTCCCGGCCAGATATTTCCGTTCGTTATAACCCGTTCTTCAGCGAGCACGGTCTCTACCAGGAGCACGCGAACTTCGTCTTTGAATCATTCGATCTCAAGGAAGACTTCTTTCACGGGCATCAGGCCATTTATCTAAGTGACCTCGTGCGAGTGCTGGCGCATACCGGCAAGCGTTTCAACATCCATGATGTGCTCGTACTAGCGCTGGACGAAAGGGTTCTGAAAGAACAAATCGGGATCGCCCGCAGCCGGCTTTCCACTCAGTCTGGCGTGACTCACCAACGCGAGCTCAATCTTGAGATGTCCATTCGGAACCTGCAGCAGTCCTTCGAAGACCGGGATCGGGTGCCGAAAATTCAAGGGCTTCTCAACGAGCTGATGACCTTTCTGGAGGACGATCTCTCCGCGGTTACAGGGGCCTACGATGAGGTGCTGTCTCTGGATGAGGTTATCGAAAAAGAGCTGATCCTGTTCGTCTCGCTCAACACCAACAAGAACTCAAAAGCCGTAACGGCTCTCGGACGGATGCTCCTGCAAAACATGCAGCTCATCATCGGCAAGCGGTATGAAGACGAGCAGGAACGCCGCCGCCAGAACCGGCCGATGGTCAGCGTCATCCTCGATGAGTTCGCACCATTCGCCTACTCGAATTTCGCGCAGATTCTCCAGACAGCGCGCGGCACCAACACAGCATTTCTGTTCGCATTGCAATCCCTGCCACAGCTTCTGACGGTCGGCCGTGGCTTCCGCGACGACGTGTCATCCGCCCCGAA
>DASXJO010000579.1:0-1816 GCA_036497385.1 Candidatus Angelobacter sp.
GCGCAACCTGCTTTCAATCTCTTTGGGAACATTCATGTGTGACTGCCATCATACTGAATTGGACTTGCAACTGATAAAGTCTGGGTCTAGGTTTTCTGCGCAAGCTGGTTTATTCTTAGTCGTTTGTCAGGGTGACGGGCGGGGATGTAACGAACCAAACCTCGCAACCGCCACCATATTTGTTCGAGCATACTCAGTTGGGGGATTCTGTATTGCCAGCGGAAATTCTAAAAATTAATCCTGATACGCCGGACCCGCGTCTGGTTTCTTATGTGGCTGACCGCATTAAGCAAGGGCAGGTTGTGGGGATGCCCACGGACACCTTTTACGGTTTGGCGGCTGATCCGCTCAACCTGCGCGCCGTGGATTTGATCTATGACGTAAAGACACGCAGCCGCCACAAGCCGCTCTCGCTACTGATTGAGAGCGTGGAGCAGGCGGAATACCTGGCGCGTCCGCTGCCGGACGTGTTTTATGAAATCACACGCAAATACTGGCCTGGCCCGCTGACGATCATTGTAAAAGCGTCTTCTCGGCTGCCGCTCAAGGTTACGGCCAATACCGGCAACGTTGCGCTGCGTGTCCCGGCTTCACGCATATCGGTGGAAGTAATCCGCGCGGCCGGGGTGCCGATTACCGCGACTTCGGCCAACATCAGCGGGGCCAGCGAGTGCACCACCGCGGAAGGAGTGCGGGAACAGCTGGGCAAAAGCATCAGCATGATCGTGGACGGTGGCCCTAGTCCTCGCGATGTTGCATCCACCATCATCAATATGAGCGATCCCGGGCACATCACCGTGCTGCGGCAAGGCGCAATTCCTGAAAGTGATCTGGCTGAATTCATCCGGTTTGGCTGAGGCTAACCCGCATGGCAACCAAGCGTTGGAAGAAATGGCTATTGTGGCTTCTGGTGCTAATGCCGGTCTGCTATGCGGCGGTGATTTACTGGCGCATTGTGAGCCAGTCCGCCCATGACGAATCCCGCTCGGCGGACGCCATTGTAGTTTTTGGCGCGGCTGAATATGATGGCCGACCATCTCCTGTATACAAAGCACGCCTGGACCGCGCCGCCCAGCTTTTCCATCACGGGCTGGCCCCAATCGTGATTACAACCGGCGGCTCCGGCAACGATCCTCGTTTCAGTGAAGGCGTGGTAGGTCGCGAATACCTGAAGACCCTGGGCATTCCCGATAGCCAGCTTATTGCTGAAACCCAGAGCGACGATACTGCGGAATCCGCCCGCCGCGTCAGCACGATCATGTATGTCAACAGCATGCATTCATGCCTGGCCGTGAGCGATGGCTACCACATTTTCCGCATCAAGCAGATGCTGGCGCGGGAAGGCGTGACCGCTTACGGAGCACCTCGGCCAAATTCCAAACCGCAAAGCTTCTGGAAACGGCAGGAATCGGCATGGCACGAGATTGGGAGTTATACGCTGTGGCTATTTCACCTCACGTAAGCGAGATTCCCATTGCAGCAGTAAGCTGGAACCAGCTCGGATTAAGCTAGAAGTAGCTGAAAACAAGCGACATGCTTGACTGAATGAATATTCATTCATTAGAATAAACACCGTTGCAACCAAGTAGCAGCCGTCCCGCTGTTCGTGTCCATTGCTGGTGAATGTCAACTGCAGGGTTGGTATTTGAAAACTGTTATGATTCTGAACGTCTCTAGACTCGTCTTCTCGCCCGCGCCACCCAATTTCCAGGAGATGCCCAGATGAGTAATGTTGCTGTCCCTGCCGCACCGCAGTCGCGAAGCTCAAACGGAGCGCAAACCAGCCAAAGTTCTCAAGGCCAGAAGACCGGCCATC
>DASXJO010000580.1:0-10781 GCA_036497385.1 Candidatus Angelobacter sp.
GGCATGTTGCAGCCGTAACTTGTGAGGACATATGCAGATTGATTTTGACAAAATGGACGGCCTGGCCCCCGCCATTGTGCAGGAAGACTCAACGGGCGAGGTGCTGATGGTGGGATTCATGAACCCTGAAGCGTATTCGCAGACAGTTGAAACCGGCTATGTGACTTTTTATTCCCGCACCCGGCAAAAGCTCTGGATGAAAGGCGAGACTTCCGGCAACCGTCTGCGGGTGATCTCTGCGTTTACTGACTGCGACCGCGATACCGTGCTGTTCCGCGTGCATGTGGAAGGCGATGGTCTGGTATGCCACACCGGAACGAAATCATGTTTTACTGAGCCGCTTGCCATTAAAACCGTGGGGGCGCCGCGATGAAGCTGCGCGTGGGATTACCGAAAGGAAGTTTGCAGGAATCCACCATTGCTCTGTTCAAGCGCGCCGGCTTGAACGTGTACACCAGCAGCCGGTCATATTTTGCGGCCACTGACGATCCAGAGATTGAGTGCATGCTGATCCGCGCGCAGGAGATGGCCCGCTACGTTGATCACGGCGCGCTGGATTGCGGCCTTACCGGCAAGGATTGGGTGGTGGAAAGCGGACTGGAATTGCAGACCGCCGCGGAGCTGACCTACGCAAAGCAGGGACTAGGCAAGGTCCGATGGGTGCTTGCCGTGCCGGAAGATTCAGCATTCAAAAAAGCGGAAGACCTTGCCGGAAAGACTATCGCCACCGAACTAGTAAACGTGACGCGCAATTTTTTTGCCGGACGCAATGTCCCGGTGAAAGTTGAATTTTCCTGGGGCGCAACGGAAGTAAAGCCGCCTACATTAGCCGATGCCATTGTCGAGATTACTGAAACCGGCAGTTCCCTTCGCGCCAACCGCCTGCGCATTATAGAAACCATAATGGAATCCAGCACGCAGCTCATCGCCAACAAAGGCGCCTGGGTCAGCGACGAGAAACGACGCAAGATAGAAAATCTTGCGCTCATGCTCTCCGGCGCAATTTATGCCCAGGGCCGCGTTGGATTGATGCTGAATGTCCGCAAGCAAGACCTGCCCGCAGTCTTATCGGTGCTGCCGGCTCTGCAGAAACCAACTATTTCCACTCTGAGCGACGGCGAGTGGGTGGCGGTGAATACAATTATTGAAGAATCCACCGCATGGAAAATCATGCCTCAACTGAAAGCTGCCAAAGCCGAAGGAATCGTCGAATATCCCCTCAACAAGGTGGTGCTGTAATGCGTACGCTGCGCGGCCGCAAAGCAGAAGCCTTTGTTCGCACCTTGGAACAGCGTGGCGCTGCCGACCTGGCTCGCGTGGAAAAAGCTGTGGCACGGATCGTGGCGGATGTCCGCAAAAATGGAGACAAGGCTTTGCGCCGCTACGCGGAAAAGTTCGATGCCCTCAAGAGCAAACAGCCACTGCGTGTTTCCGAAGCGGAGCTTGAGCAGGCATGGAGCGCGGTGCCGGATGACTTCAAGCAGGCGCTGAAAATCGCGGCTGGCAACATCAGGCAATATTGCGAATGGCAAAAGCCGCAGCAGTGGCGCAACGCAATAGCGCCGGGCATTAACGTGGGGCAGGTGGTGCGGCCATTGCAGTCTGCCGGCTGTTACGTTCCCGGCGGGCGCTATCCGCTGCCTTCTACCATGCTCATGACAGTGATTCCCGCCCAGGTGGCAGGAGTGCGGGATATCCGCGTTGTGTCTCCTCGACCTGCGCCGGAAACCCTGGCCACCGCGCACTTCCTTGGCATACGCGAGTTTTACCGAATTGGCGGGGCGCAAGCTATCGCTGCGTTGGCGTATGGGACAGCAACGATTCCAAAGGTCGATAAGATTGTTGGTCCGGGCAATCTGTTTGTGACCGCCGCGAAGAAACTTGTCGCCTTTGATTGCGGCATAGACTTTCTTGCCGGACCAACGGAAATTGTGATCCTCAGCGAACGCGGGGAGCCGCGGTTCATCGCCGCCGATCTGGTGGCGCAGGCAGAACACGATCCCGATACACTGGCGGTGTTCATCACATCATCGGACACCCTGGCGGAAAAGGTGACTACCGAAATAAAGCTTGCCGCCGCGAAAAACGAGATCGCCAAAGGTTCCCTTAAAGAAAATGGCGCAATCCTGCTGGCTGATTCTCACGAGCAGGCCTTGGAATTCGCGAACCGAATTGCCGCCGAACACATCACCGTGAATGAAGAGGACCTGGCGCACGTCAGCAATGCCGGGTCGATCTTCATCGGCGACTATTCTCCGCAGGCGGCGGGCGACTACGCTTCCGGACCAAATCACGTGCTTCCCACTGGCGGTGCAGCGCGCTTTCGGGGTGGACTTGGAGTGCAGGATTTTGTTAAGACCATCTCTGTCCAGCAGCTTTCACGCGACGGGCTGGACCGCATCGCTTCCGCGGTGACCACGCTGGCGGAAGCTGAGGGCCTGAAGGCCCACGCAGAATCCATTCGAGTGAGGTCAGCCAATGCTTAAGGCGCGCCAGTGCGTCCGCGAGATGCGCGAATACCATTCTCCGCTCAGCAGTCCCAAGACTGAACTTCGGCTGGACATGAATGAGAGCACCACCGGCTGCTCGCCGCGCGTCCTGGCCAAATTGAACAGCATGGATGCACGCACGCTGGCGCAGTATCCGCGACGCGAAGCAGGAGAAAAGCTGGTATCGGATTTTCTGGGTGTCTCGCCACAACAGCTGCTGTTGACCAATGGCGCCGATGAAGCCATTGATCTCCTCTGCCGCGCATATCTGGAACCGCAAGACGAAATCGTCATCGTTGTTCCGACGTTTGGCATGTATGAAGTATTTGCCCAGCTGGAGCATGCAAAAGTGATTCGCATACCGACGGGACCGGATTTCAGCTTCCCCCTGAAAGGCGTGCTGAATGCGTTGGGCAACAAGACGCGCATCGTTGTGATCTGCAACCCAAATAATCCCACTGGGATTGATGTTCCTCGCTCAGCAATCATGCAAGTAATTCAGGCTGCGCCAGACGCCGCCATCCTGCTGGATGAAGCCTACTTTGATTTTTACGGTCAAACCATGCTCGAGCAAGTAGGCAAGCTGCCCAACTTGTTCATCGCCCGCACATTTTCCAAAGCGTACGGGTTGGCTGGACTGCGCCTGGGCGTGATGGTTGGCGATCAGGAACAAATGTCAGTACTGCGGCGGATGGCTTCTCCTTTCAACGTGAATGCATTTGCGATTGAGTGTTTGGCTGAAGCTCTGGCGGACCGCCAGTTTGTAGCCAACTACGTTGAGCAGGTGATCGCCAGTCGGGAATGGCTGCGCAAACAATTGGAAAAGCTTGGGTTCAAGTGCTGGCCCAGCCATGGGAATTTTGTCCTATGCCGTTTCGGAGAAGAGAAAAAGTCCATTCTCGACGCACTTCGCGCGCGCGGCATTTCCCTGCGGGATCGTCCTGACTGCGAAGGCTGCGCGCGTATCACCATCGGCAAGCAGCAGGAGATGGAACGGCTGGTGGCCGAACTGAAGCAGGTGCTGTCTCAACTTCCTGCGAACCAGGGAGCGCGATGAGAAAGGCGTCCATTGATCGGATCACCACGGAAACACAGATCAAGCTCGCGCTGACCATTGAGGGCGGCGGACGTTATCAAGTATCCACCGGAATCCGCTTTCTCGATCATATGCTGGAGCTTTTTGCCCGCCACGGCGCTTTTGACCTGAAGCTGAAGGCGACGGGAGACCTCGACGTGGACCAGCATCACACCGTGGAAGACATAGGCATCGCCCTGGGCGAGGCGTTCCACAAGGCGCTGGGAGACAAGCGCGGCATCATGCGCGCCGGATATTTTCTGATGCCCATGGATGAGACGCTTGGGATGGCGGCAATCGACTTCAGTGGACGCGCGGCAGCAGTGGTGGATACTCGCGTGAAAACGCGGCTGGTAGGCGATCTGCAATCGGAACTGGTGCACGACTTTTTTGAAGGCTTTGCCCGCGGCGCGAGCGCCAATGTTCATCTCAAGACTGTCTATGGACGGTCCAACCACCACAAGATTGAGGCGCTCTTCAAGGCTTTTGCCCGGGCGCTGCGCGTAGCCTGCTCGCGCGATAAGCAATTGGCGAAAATGCTACCGAGCACCAAAGGGCTTTTATGATCGCGATCGTAGATTACGGCGCGGGGAACATCAGCTCGGTGAAAAAAGCGCTGGAACATCTTGGTGCAGACGCGCAGGTGACCTCAGAGCCTTCGGTCATCGCCGCCGCGCAGAAAATCGTTATGCCGGGAGTCGGCCACTTCACTCGCTGCCAATCGCTGAATGAACATCTCCGTGCGCCGGTGCTCGATGCCATCAAGTGCGGCAAACCATTTCTGGGGATTTGCGTCGGCATGCAGTGGCTCTTTGCCGGCAGCACGGAAGCGCCTGGAACTCCGGGCGCCGCTCTCTTCGCTGGCGAATGCTCGCACTTCCCTGCTTCAGTAAAATCGCCGCACGTTGGCTGGAACCAATTAGAAGTTCGTTCAGGATCGCGCCTGCTGCAGGGCGTGAATAGCGGCGCGTTCGTGTATTACACACACTCATACCGCGCGCCCGTGGTCGCCGAGACTACGGCGTGCACGAATTATGGCGGCGCATTTTCTGCCGCCGTGGAGCGCGACAATGTTTTCGGCGTTCAGTTTCATCCCGAGAAATCCGCTGAAGCGGGCTTGAAAATTCTGGAGAATTTCTGTGCCCTCTGATGAACGCCTAGCCAAACGCATCATCGCCTGCCTTGACGTGGATGCTGGGCGCGTCGTGAAGGGCATACAGTTCCAGCAGCTGCGCGATGCGGGCGATCCTGCTGAACTGGCCCTTGCACATGCGTCCGCTGGGGGCGACGAGATTGTGCTGCTCGACATCACTGCAACATCCGAAGGCCGGAAGACACTGGTGGAAACGGTTCGGCGTGCTGCCCGCGATCTGTTTGTGCCGTTCACGGTCGGCGGCGGGATCCGCACGCTGGAAGATGCTGCCCAGGTGTTCGATGCCGGTGCAGATAAAGTCAGCATTAACTCTGCGGCAATTGCCAATCCCGAGCTCATCGGCCAGATCGCCGGACGGTTTGGCTCCCAAGCCGTGATTGTGGCAATTGATGCGCGTCGCGGGACTCGTCCGATCGACGAGGCTGCAGTTTTCGTCTCTGGTGGACGGACTGCCACCGGCAAGAAAGCGTTGGAATGGGCGCGCGAAGCCGAAGAGCGCGGCGCGGGAGAAATCCTTCTCACATCGATGGATCGCGATGGAACCGGCCTGGGCTTTGACTGCGAGCTTACCTCGGTGATTGCTTCTTCTGTTTCCATTCCGGTGATTGCCTCTGGTGGCGCGGGCAATGCGCAGCATTTTATCGAAGTGTTTTCTTCTGGCCATGCGGACGCCGCGCTCGCTGCCTCAATATTTCATTTCGGCACACATGCGGTCGCTGAGTTAAAACAGACGCTTATGGGCGCGGGCATTCCCATGAGGTGGCCGTGCTGATTCCTTCCATTGATCTGATGGGCGGCAAGATCGTGCAGCTTGTCCGGGGCGAGAAGAAAGCTTTGGAGTTTGACGATTTTGAATATTGGATTGAGCGCTTTTCCGCTTTTCCGCTCGTTCAGCTGATCGATTTGGATGCTGCCATGGGCCGCGGCAACAATCGGGAGCTGATCGCCATGGTCTGCAAACGGCTTCCCTGCCAGACCGGCGGCGGGATTCGCGATATTGTGCACGCCACAGAACTGCTGGCACTCGGCGCTAAGCGCGTAATCTTTGGATCGGCGTTGCTGAAAGACGGTGACATCAACACGGCTCTTGCAGCCGAAGCGGCGGAAACTCTGGGCACGCAGCATCTCATGTTTGCCATCGACTCGCGCAAAGGTAAGGTCGCTATACGAGGATGGAAGGAGAGCACAACTGTCGATCCTAAAGACATGGTCCGCAGTCTCGATCCATATTGCAGTGCTTTTCTGTACACGCATATTGATACGGAAGGAACCATGGCCGGATTCCCGATTAAAATTGCGCAGGAACTGGCCGCGCTCACCAAGAAGCAGATGATCGTGGCCGGCGGCATTCGGTCACGGTCTGAAGTGGATCAACTGGACGCTATCGGAGTGGACGCCGTTGTCGGGATGGCGATCTACACTGGAGCAATGCAATAGCACAGCAGCTTCTTCTGATTTTTCTCAGGAAGGCGTTCAGATGAGTTGCCAGTTGAATGGCATCGTTCTACACTCGCCTGATGAGCGATCAAGTCCCATCGCTGGCATTTGCCGACCTTCTTGCTTATACGGATTATCTGGCGCAGCGCTGGCTCAACTACTTTGAGCGTAATCCAGCCGCACTGGAAATTAGTGTTGGTGGAAGGGCAGGAACTGTGGGCGGCCTGGCGACGCATATCTTCCAAGTCGAACAATTTTTTGCGGATGTTTTATTGCAGGAAGGCGCTGGAGCAACGGGGCGTCCGCAGCAGATTGCCAGCCCGTCGCTGGAGGAACTGCAGCGCATGCATCAGGATGCACACAAAAAGCTCAAGCAGTATATCGAGTTGGCCAGTGAAGAAACGCTGCAACGAACGCGAACGCTGGGACCTGTCACGGTGTCCGACCGCAAGACGATGGCACAAGCGGTGCTTCACAGCGTCCATCATTGGGCGCAGGTTTCCATGGCAGTCCGGCAGGCCGGATTTCCCACCGAACCGCCTCAAGATATTATTGCCAGTCCGATCATGAAATAGAGCATGCCAGAACCGCTTACGTCTGAGCCCAGCAAAGGCACTTACGAATCCACTTGGACCTGCATGACATGCGGGCAGGAAGCCCATGATGATTTTTGCGCCCACTGCGGAGAAAAGCGGTACGACAACCATGATTTCTCGTTAAAGCATGTTCTGGCTGAAGCGGCGGAGGCCTTCTTCCACGTAGATTCCAAGATATTTCTTACGCTGAAAATGCTGGTGGCAAAACCCGGCAAACTGACCGCAGATTTCTTTCTCGGACGCAGAAAGCCTTTCATGTCGCCCTTGCAGACATTTTTTGTCTGCAACCTGCTCTTCTTTATATTGCAGCCGTTAACAGGATTGGAAATACTTGCGCCTCCGCTGAGAGTTTTTGAAAGCAATGACTTCATCGGAAAAACGGCCACCCGATTGGTTGATCATCGTCTGGCTAAGGAACATCTTTCGCGGACGAATCCGGAACAATTTAAGGAATTTACGGAACGTTTTGACCACATAGCGCACTTGCAAGCCAAAAGCTTGATCCTTGTCCTGGCGCCCATGCTGGCGGTTGTGCTAGCAATTCTCAACTTTGGCCGAAAGCGTTACTTTTCCGAGCACATCATATTTTCTCTGCACGCGTATGCCTGGTGGCTGCTATGGCTGCTGGCCAATCTGTTGATTCTTGCGTCAATTTTCGTTCTTTCGCGCACCGACGCACGGCAAATTAATCTCAAATATTTTGACAATGCAGCTACATCCCTCGAGTTCGGGGGCTTGGGCATTTATCTCTATTTTTCCGGCAGGCGCTTCTATCAAGACAAGATAATCCCCGCGATGGCTAAGGCTGTGATATTGACGATCTGTGCGTACCAGCTATTTCATCTCTACCGGCTGATGTTGTTCTTCACCGTGCTGTACTCGACCTAGACTTTCTTCCCGCGATAAAGACCCGCAATCGCAAACGTATAGGGCGTCCAGCTCACGTCGGTGAGGCCGACGGATTCCATGCGCTGGAGCATCTCCTGCGGCGCAGGAAATTTGTGGACCGAGGCAGGCAGATATTCATAGGGGCCACGGACGCCGGAAATCATTGTTCCAATCTTCGGCAGGACATTGCGGAAGTAGAAGCCATAGAGTTTTCCCAGCAAGCCGCCAGGCTCACTGAAGTCCAAAATTCCCACTTCACCCTGCGGCCTAAGTACGCGAAAGATCTCGCTCAGACCCGCGTGGTAATTCGCCAGGTTGCGGAAGCCGAATGATGAGACCACCAGATCCACGCTGTTGTCGGCCAGCGGAAGATGGAGCGCATCGGCTTCAACCGGCTGGATCTTTTTTGCAGTGAACTTGGCCAGACCGTGTTGCAGCATCTGGTGTGAGAAATCGAGCGCCAAAATTGCCGCGCTGCTTTTCTGCCGCGAGGCGACGGCGCGCATGGCCACTGACATGTCACCGGTGCCGGCGCATAGATCGAGCACGCGTGCATTACTACGCGAAAGAATGTGGCTGAAATTTCGGGCAGTGCGCCGCCACCACAGGCGGTCGATGTTCATGGAAAGAACATGGTTGAGGAAGTCATAGCGCGGCGCAATCTCATCGAACATCTGCCGCACTGCGTTCGCGGCGGAGCGCTCGTCGGATGTCCCAGCGGGTGTGGTTCCCCGCACGCTGTTGGAAAGATTCGCGGCGGGCTTGGGATCGACTGTGGAGGTCTTGGCCTGCTCAGGCATGATTTCTGATCGACTCCACGGCATTGCGGACAATGCCCAGCGGCACGTCACTGACTATTCTTACTTTCCCAATCTTCTGCGGAAGGACAAAATGCACCGCGCCCGCCACTGTCTTTTTGTCGGCACCCAGTCGGTCCAAAATGCTTTGACCACCGCACGTCACTGGAGGTAACGGCCCATACATCCGAGTAGCATTGATGATCTTCTCTGCCGTTTCAGGGCTACAGGTACCTGAGTCGCGCGCGATGGCGGTCGCCGCAATCATTCCCCAGGCCACCGCTTCACCATGCAGGAAGTGTGAATAATCAGTGGCGGCTTCCAACGCATGACCAATGGTATGGCCAAAGTTTAGTATGCGGCGTAGGCCCGATTCTTTTTCATCGGCGGAAACAACATCGGCTTTCACGCGGATGGAGTCACCGATCACGCGCTGCAAGATCTTTGAATCACGGCCAAGAATTTTCTTTGGATTCAGCTCCATCAAGTTGAACAAGTCGCGGTCGCGAATCACGCCGCACTTGAGGGATTCGAAGAGGCCGGAACGGAATTCGCGGTCGTCGAGCGTTGCCAGAATATCCGGATCAACGAGAACGGCGCTGGGTTGATGAAAGGAGCCGACTAGATTTTTGCCGCCCCGTAAATTCACTCCGGTTTTGCCGCCGATGCTGGCATCCACTTGCGCCACCAAGGTGGTGGGAATCTGGACTACAGGAATGCCGCGCATAAAAACCGCAGCTAGAAAACCGGCGCTATCGCCTACAACTCCGCCGCCAAAGGCCACCAGCAGCGACTTGCGATCAGCCTTGGCGTCCACCAGGCTTTCAGCCAGCTGCTCGACGGTATGCAGCCGCTTGGCCGGTTCGCCATCATGCATTTCCAGAACTTCAAAAGGCAGGCGGGCATCGCGCAATGATTTTTCCAGGGCATCGCCCCAATGGCGACGCACGTTTGGCGATGTAACGACAAAAACGCGGCTGCCAGAGGAGGGCAACACACGCCGGACCTCGCGTCCCGCACGGCGCAGCAAACCTGCCCCCACCTGCACAACATAGCCATTCGGTTTTGTTCTTACGCGGATTTTCTGCACGTCAGTTGATGATAACTGATCGTGTCTGAATTCCGTTGAAAGACATCATGCAGTTACAGTCGCAGCTGGCCTGAACCCTCTGATACCATTTCCGCACCATGAAAAAACCTCCATCACAGGTGGACTTCATTGTTGTCGGCGCTGGGATTGCGGGGCTGCGCGCGGCCATTGCTTTAGCTGAAGCGGGCAAGGTGCTGGTGCTGGCCAAACAGGAACTAACGGAATCAGCGACACAATATGCGCAAGGAGGAATCGCCGTCGCGCTGAGCGATGAAGATGAGATCAGCTTGCACCTGCAAGATACGATCAAAGCCGGAGACGGGCTGGTGAATGTTGACGCCGCGCACGTCCTGGTGGAGGAAGGGCCGGAGCGCATCCAGGAGTTGATCGACTGGGGAACGCAGTTTGACCGCCAAGGAACCAAGCTGACATTTACACGTGAAGCGGCGCACAGCCGTGACCGCATCCTGCATGCCCATGGCGACTCGACGGGCCGCGAGATCGGGCGGGCGCTTTATGCCAAAGCCTCTTCGCTCAACAATATTTCCTTTTCGGCTTTTGAATTTACCGCCATGATCTGCCTGGATTCAGGCCGGGTGACCGGCGTGGGCCTGATCTCCAGTTCCGGGGAGATGCACACGGTAACCGGCGGAGCCGTGTTGCTGGCCACCGGCGGAGCAGGCCACGTTTACAGCAACACTACCAATCCTGCTGTGGCCACGGCGGACGGCGTTGCCATGGCGTACCGCGCCGGGGCAGAGATCAGCGATATGGAGTTTGTGCAATTCCATCCCACGGCGCTTTATGTAAAGGGCGCGCCTCGATTTCTGCTTT
Source organism: Candidatus Angelobacter sp. (assembly GCA_036497385.1). GTDB lineage: Bacteria > Acidobacteriota > Terriglobia > Terriglobales > Acidobacteriaceae > Angelobacter. The sequence continues at coordinate 10,360 of DASXJO010000580.1, forward strand.
CTGAAGCGCTACGCGGCGAAGGCGCTGTGCTGCGTAATTCTGAACTGCATCGCTTCATGCCGAAATACCATGAGGCGGGCGAACTAGCGCCGCGCGACGTGGTTGCCCGCGCGATCGCGCATGAACTTGAGGTTTGCCGGTTGAAAGAGCCGGTGGTTTATCTCGATTTGACCCATTTGAAAGCAGACCACATCAGGACGCGTTTTCCGCGGATTTACGAAACCTGTCTCAACTACAACGTGGACCTTACGGTAGACCAGGTTCCGATTCGTCCGGCCGCCCATTATCTGATGGGCGGCATCCGCACTGATCTTGACGGGCGCAGCAGCTTGCCGGGACTTTATGCCGCCGGTGAAGCAGCGTGCACGGGCGTTCACGGGGCCAACAGACTGGCCAGCAATTCCCTGCTGGAAGGTCTGGTT
>DASXJO010000581.1:0-9289 GCA_036497385.1 Candidatus Angelobacter sp.
GTGCGCCCCGTGAGCTCCAGGTACTGGTACAAAGCTCAGGAACCAAGCAAGGAACTGGCAACGGCCTAACCAGCGGACGATTGCGCGTAGGCGATCCGCCAATCAGGAGGAGCAAATCATGCAAGGTGAGATCAAGAGAACGCCTGTGGTGCTGGTGCTTTTGGCGTGGCTGTTTGTTGGGCTTCCCTGGACGTGGGGAGTTACCCAGCTTTGGAAGAATGCACGGAAATTATTTCAATCACCCCCGGCGGCTACGACAACAGTTGCGCCAGGAACTGCGACAGCGCCTGCCCCGCCAAGCAGTAAGTGATGAGAGCTGGCTCCACCTGCTGTGCCGCGCAGGGGCTACCCGCAAGGGTACTGCTGCAGTACGGCAGGTGGATTCCAATTCAAAAAGTGCTAGGATTTTGACAGAGCCCCTTTTTCGGGCACCACAATATCTGAGCAGATGCAATGTTTAAGCCACTAAAATCCCGCCTTACCCAGCCGCTGGTGCGCGAGAACGGCGCACATCGTCCCGCTACATGGGATGAAGCGATGGACTGCGTTACTGCAGCCTTCCAGAAGTCTATTGCCAAAAATGATTGGCGCGACTTCGGAATGTTCAGCTGTTCCAAGACCACGAATGAGCTGAACTATACAGCACAGAAATTTGTCCGCTCCGTGATGGGGACAAACAATATCGATAGTTGCAACCGTACTTGACACGCCCCCAGCGTCGCCGGTCTGGCGGCGGTCTTTGGAGCGGGTGGCGGAACAAGTTCATATCGCGAGGCAGAAGACGCGGACGTGATCCTGCTTTGGGGTTCCAACGCGCGGGAAACGCACCCAATCTATTTTCACCATGTGCTCAAGGGCATTCACAATGGTGCAAAGCTGTTTGTGATTGATCCGCGGCGCACCAGTTCGGCGCAATGGGCGGACACATGGCTGGGTCTTGATGTGGGTTCAGACATTTATCTCGCCAATGCCATGGGCCGCGAAATTATCAATGCGGGCCTGGCGAACACAAAATTCATTGAGCATGCCACCAGCGGATTTGAGGCCTATCGCGAGCACGTGCAGAAGTTCACGCTGGAGCGGGCGGAGTGTGAAACCGGAGTTCCGGCAGCGGCTATTAAGCAGGTGGCACATGCATACGCCAGCGCGGGCCGCGCACAACTCTGCTGGACGCTTGGAATCACCGAGCATCACAACGCCGTTGACAATGTTTTGGCCCTGATCAATCTGGCGCTGGTAACGGGCCATGTGGGGCGATACGGCAGCGGCGTCTGTCCATTGCGTGGACAGAACAATGTGCAAGGCGGGGGCGACATGGGCGCAATCCCAGATCGGCTGCCCGGCTTCCAGCATGTTGAAAATGATGCGCTCCGCGCCAAGTTCGAAAAAACCTGGGGAACAAAGATTCCGGCAAAGAAGGGCTGGCACATCAGCCAGATGCTGGATGCCATGGAGCGCGGCGAACTGAAAACGCTCTACTGCCTGGGTGAGAATCCGGCCGATTCTGAAGCTGATCGCCATCGCGCACTCAAGCTGCTCAGCGGACTGGAATTTATGGTGGTGCAGGACCTTTTTTACACCAAAACCGCCGAACTGGCGGACGTGGTACTCCCCGCGTCGGCAGGCTGGTGTGAGAGCGAAGGCACGGTTACGTCAAGCGAACGCCGCGTGCAGCGCGTCCGTGCCGCTGTGCCCATGCCGGACGGTGTGCGCGACGACACGGAAATCATCTTTGATCTGGGCCGCCGTCTGGGACACAACTGGGGTGAGCCGAAAGCTGAATGCATCTGGAATGAATTACGCTCGCTGAGTCCAATGAATGCAGGCATGAGTTATGCTCGGCTGGAAGAGCATGGCGGCATGCAATGGCCTTGTTATGATGAGCAGCATCCCGGCGAAATGTTTTTGCATGGCCGTCTGTGGCATGATCCTTTGATTGGCCCGCGCGCTCCATTCAGCGTGGTGGAGAACGTTGATCCGGTTGACGCGCTCGATCCGCAGTTTCCCATTCGACTCACCACGGGTCGCCGTCTTGATTCCTACAATACCGGGGTCCAGAGCGGCTGGCTTAATTCTCCGTTGCGAAGCAAGGAGACCATTGATCTTTCACCCGTGGATGGCCGGCACTACAATCTGCATGAAGGCGACAAGGTGCGGGTGACTTCGCGGCGAGGTTCGGTGATTGCCCCGGTGCGGTTTGATTCCGGCCTGCGTCAGGGACTGGCGTTTCTTACCATGCACTTTCCTGATCAGGTCGCCACCAACGATCTCACCATCGATGCGGTCGATCCGAGGTCCGGGACCTCGGAATTCAAGGCCACCGCCATCCGCATTGAAAAGTATCTGGAGCAATAATTGGACCTTCATCTCACCGGCGACCGTCCCACACCTGAAGAAAAAGCCGCCATTGATTTTGAATTAGGGGGCGCGCCGGGATCCGTCTGGGAAGGCGGAGCGCCCGACGTAGAAGCCGATACTCGCTCTGCGAACAGCGGCAACCAGAAAGCGGAATCGCAACGGCATCTCTTGTTGCCGATGCTGCATGCCATCCAAAACCGCATTGGCTGGATCAGCCCTGGAGCCATGAACTACACCGCGCTCCGCCTGGACGTGCCGCCCGCGGAAGTTTACGGCGTGGCTTCTTTCTACGGAATGTTTTCTCTTCAGCCGCGTCCGGCGGTTGTGGCGCACGTTTGCGATGACATTGCCTGCATGACGCGCGGTTCAGAAGAACTTTGTGACCAGTTGGACACTCGCCTTGGGCCTGAAAATTTGCCGTGTGCCGGCGGCCGCGCGATGTGGGTGCGCAGCAATTGCCTGGGCCTGTGTGAACGCGCTCCCGCAGTGCTGGTGGTGAAGGCGGGCCAGAAGCCGCAGCAGCGCGTACTTGCGCCGGCCACTACGGACCGCGTGCAATCGATGATCAACGACGCCGCGAATGACGTGATGCCGGCCGCGCCCGATGTCCTGAATCCGCAATTATCTGTGCCCCAGGAAGGATCGCCCAAACTGGTTCTGCTGCGCCGCGTGGGCAAAAATAATGCGCCGGAGCTTGAGGGCTACCAACGCCTGGGCGGCTATGAAGCGCTCCGCAAAGCATTTGATCTTGGCCCTGAAGGCGTTCTGAGTGAGATGAACGCGTCAAAGCTTCTGGGGCGCGGCGGCGCGGCTTTTCCGGCAGCCAAGAAGTGGGAAGCTCTGCACCTGCAGCGCGACCTGCTGAAAAAACATCCTGAGCGCAAGCATTATTTGATCTGCAATGCCGATGAGTCCGAGCCCGGCACTTTCAAAGACCGGATAGTCATGGAAGGTGACCCGTTTGCCGTTCTAGAGGGCATGACCATTGCCGCTCTGGCCACCGGCGCTGAGCGCGGCTACATTTATTTGCGGGGTGAGTATCCGCTGGCCGCGCAACGCCTGGCTACGGCCATTGAAGCTGCGCGATGGGAAGGTTTTCTGGGCCAGAATATTCTTGGCAGCGGCCTGAATTTCGATATCGAACTGCGCCGCGGCGCGGGTGCTTACATCTGCGGTGAAGAGACGGCGCTCTTCAATTCCATTGAAGGCCATCGCGGAGAACCGCGCAACAAGCCGCCATTTCCCACGCAATCCGGCCTCTTCCGCCAGCCGACGGTCGTGAACAATGTGGAAACGCTCATCAACGTTCCTGTGATCATTAATCAAGGCGGCGCAGCTTACGCCCGCATTGGCACTGAGAGCTCCACGGGGCCACGGCTTTTTTGTCTTTGCGGACACATTGACCGTCCCGGAATTTATGAAGCGCCCATGGGTACCACTTTGCGCCAGTTGCTGACCATGGCAGGCGGCGTGGCCGGCACCGGACGTTTGCAGGCGATTCTGCTGGGCGGCGCGGCTGGGACATTCATTTCACCTAAAGAGATTGACGTCCCGCTTACATTTGAAGGTACGCGCGCCATCGGTGCCACGCTGGGCTCCGGCGTGGTGATGCTGTTGGATGACAGCATCGATCTAAAACGTATTCTGCTGCGCATCGCCGCGTTTTTCCGGCATGAGACCTGCGGACAATGCGTGCCCTGCCGCGTAGGCGTGGTGCGCCAGCAGGAAGCGTTGCAGAGGCTTGTCGATAATCGGCCAACTGGCTCGAAGCAGGATGAGCTGGTGATGCTAAAAGAGATGGCGCAGGCCATGCGAGACGCCTCCATCTGCGGGCTGGGACAGACAGCCGCCAGCGCACTGGAATCAGCTTTGCAAAGGTGGAATGTATTCGCATGAAACCGACGATGTCAGTCCCGATGAAAGCAGCAGAGCAGGAGTTGGCGCCCACTCCTCTGCAGCCAATTCCCCCCGGCCCTGTGCCACAAGCGCCGCCACCGCGCGAGCGCCGGACGATTGAGATCACCATTGATGGCCACGCGGTTTCGGTTCCTGAAGGCTCAACCATTCTTGAAGCTGCGCGCAAGCTAGGCATCGACACGCCGACGCTCTGCTTCCTTGAAAGCCTTACCCCGGTGAATGTCTGCCGTGTTTGCGTCGTTGAAATGGAAGGCTCACGCACGCTGGTTCCCGCATGCTCACGCAAGGTTGAGCCAAAGATGGCCATCAAAACTGACTCAGAGCGCGTGCGCCTTTCACGCAAGATGGTGCTGGAGTTTCTGTCTTCATCGGTGGACGTTTCAACCGCCCCGCAATTCGCCGCATACATGGAACGTTATGGCGCAAAGCCGGAGCGGTTTGGCCGCAATACCGCTACGGTGGAGCAGCACGTCAAGATCGATAACGACCTTTACGTCCGCGACTATTCAAAATGCATTCTCTGCTACAAGTGCGTGGAAGCCTGCGGCGTGGACGCGCAGAATACTTTCGCCATCGCAGTTTCCGGGCGCGGCTTTTCCGCTTCAATTGCTACTGAGTTCCAGGTCCCGCTGCCTGAATCCGCATGCGTTTATTGCGGCAACTGCATTGGCGTCTGTCCCACTGGCGCGCTGATGTTCAAGAGCGAATACGATATGCGCCAGGCCGGCACATGGGATGAATCACGCCAGGAGCAGAAGACGACCATTTGCCCTTATTGTGGCGTTGGCTGCAATCTTACTGTGCATGAGCAGGAAGGCGCGATTGTGAAGGTTACTTCTCCCCTTGATCATCCGGTGACGCACGGCAATCTCTGCATCAAAGGCCGCTTTGGCTGGCAATTTGTACAGATTGAGCCGACAGGCAAGCAAAGCTGATCGGCCGGTTCACTTGCTCTTTTCCTCCACACGCGCGCTCTGCGCGGCGGCGTCGATATTCAATTGGTAAACGGTCTGGTCTGCGGTCAAAATCATGAAGGTGCTGCCGTCTTCAGAAAATTGCGCGTCGGAAAGGCGCGAAGGAAAACTGTAGTGCGCCAACGGCTGCAACGTAGTGGTATCGTACATGTCGACCACACCGCGCCCCATTTCAACCAACATGCGATCTCCCTTGGCGCTGGTGGCCCAGACATATCCTGGCAGCTTGCCTTTCTGCTGCCCTGATTTCAGGGAATAAACCAGCGTGCGATTGATTGAGTCTGCCACAATGACCGTGTCGCCCATGGTGACGGCCCATTTCACGTTAAACGAAAGCTTGCCTGTATCCACCAGGACAGCTCCTAGCGGCTTTCCTGTTGCTACTTCAAAGGCCTCAAGAAGGTAGGCATCACGCTTGGCTTGAACGGAATTCAGCGCTGCATTCAGGCTGGGATTTTCTTTGGCAGCAGCTTTGATGCTATCCAGGTCACGTATCACCAGCGTCAGCACGCTCCCGCTGCTGAAGATCATGGGAACCGCTTTGCCGATCTGTTTCTCCCAGAGCAGCTCGTTATTACGGATGTCACGGACCTCCATGATGGAGTTTCCGCGCAGGAAATTATTCTTGCCGTCCTTTTCTTTTTCCGGACGCAGCCGGATCAAAATGCGTCCTTCCTGCCAAACGCGCTTTTCGTCGACCTCGAACTCATATAGCTTTTTGCCACCTTTGCTTGCCGGATCAAGTTGAAAAACGCGCGAAGGGACCTTTTCCTGCTGGGAAAACTTGGCAATCATCTGCCCGTGGTCAAAAAAAGCGCCCTCAAAGCCCTGAGTAAAGAAGATTCGTTCTCCGGTATCGAGCTGCCACATTGAGCCCCGAGTGCGGCCGGAAAGTGCCAGCCACTTACCGTCACTGGAGAATGCTGCGGCCTTTGTGCCGGGCAGAGGGCTGTCCGGGAGTTGAACGCGGCCGGTCCGTTTCTGATCGCTGGCGTTGAAGAGCGCGATCTCGCCGCTGGTCTGTTCCCCGGCGAATACCTGGCCATAGATCGCGAATCCCGGACTCTTGAAGGCCAGGGTAACTTTCTTAGTGTTCAAGTCCACAATGCCCACAGGAAGCGTGCCTGCGGGGCGCATCAATAAGTAGTTGCTCTGGCTTGTGCTGTAAAGGTGGCCATAGGCCGGAAGCTTGAATTCGTCGATTTTGTCGCCGGAAGGGAAGCGCGCCCGCACCAGCTTTCCAAAGTCGCCTCCGCCCACTACACCCGCGATTTCTTCCGGCGAGACGAAAGCAAACGTGAATGCCAGCATGTCATGAATTCGTGACGGAAGGCGTACCTCGGACTTGGACTTAAGATCGTATGCCAGTGACGCTGCGTGATGGCCGATAACGAAGTAGCGGCTGTCCGGCGAGAAGCGCAGCTCAAAAATGCTTGAGGGCTGCCCAGTGAAGCGGGCAAGCAAAAGCGGGAAATAGTCAGACCAGGTGGCTGTATAAAAGTTTTTACGCGTATAAACAATTCTGTTACTGCTGACCTCAATGAGTTGAAGGCCGAATTCAAAGTCGGATGAAACGTCAATGCAAGCCATGTATTCGCCTGAAGGTGAAAGGCTGCTTTGATAACACTCTGGGACGGTGAGCTCATTGATCGCTTTGCGCTGCTGGGTAGCAATGTCCCACTTTTCTACCCGGAGCTCTTTATCGTAGAAGACTACGGCCTGTGAATCGGGCGAGAACTGCGCAGCGTGCGCATCGGCGGCGTCAACCCGAAAAACGTTGGCCAATGGGTCGCGCGTGAGAACAAACACGCTGCTTTCGTCCTGGGCCAACAGATACTTCCCGTCAGGGCTGAATTCAAGGTGCTGGAGGTCGCCTCGAAGCGGTGGCTGCAGGGCTATTTTGCGTACCAGGCCGGGGAGCTCTTCTTTGGCCACAACTCTTTTTGAGGCGATGACGTCTTGCTGCCATTTGGCGAAGTGCGTTGTGTCAGCAGCATGGGAGGTAATGCAGGTTGCCGGCATGGGAGCCGAATTCTTGATGATCTCGCGAAGCCGTTTGGAGCTGAAATTGGTGGCGCCGAAAAAGTCTGACCAGAAGCCGCCGGTCTTGCCCTTGGTTTGCAGCGAACGATCAGTGAATTCTATGAAGTTCCCAGGATCGTAGCCTGCGCGCGTCATGGCATAAAGCCCAACCCGGTCAGCAATGAGTTGCTCATCGCGATAGCGTTTGGCGCCTCCACGCTCCTTGATTTTGGCGGCGTTGTCTTTGAAGAGGTTCCACTTATTAAATACGTCCTGGCGATCACCGAGTTGAGTGACGCCGAGTTCCCGCAACCAGCCCGATACTTGAATGGCAACCTGGTGAGTGGCGGCGTGGCCAATCTCATGGCCCAACAACGCCGAAAGCTCAGCTTCGTTTTGAGTAAAAGCAATCATCCTGCGGTGGATGTAAATCCTGCCGCCTGCCACGCCGAAGGAGTTAAGCTCCGGTGAATCAATAATGACGAAATGGTAGTGAATAGTAGAAGGAGGCAGTTGGGCCAGCAGGCGCTCACCGAGCTTCTGCAGGTATCCTTCCGGATCTTCAATAACATTGAATTCCCGGCGTATGTCCCGGTCCATAATTTCGCCGAGCCACTCTTCCTGCTGCTCACTGAAAATATTGGGCTCATTGACTATCTTGGTGAATACAGGCATGGCGCAAGGGCCCTGCGCCGCAGCCGGCGCGCCCTGCTGGGCGACGACAGGCAAACCAACGAGACAAAAGAACCAAACAGAAAAGAAAATGCGGGACCGAACCATGTAGCAATCCTTTGAGCCAGCGCTCGACGTGGCCCTAGAGTCTACCAAATTGGTGGCCCAAATCTATAAGGGTATAACGCTAGTTTGGTCTAGCATATGAAACAAGCTACGCAGCTTTTACCTTAGCCAGATATTCGCGCACCCGCTTTGCGTTGGCACCCACGTCGCTCTTGCCGATGCGGGAAAGTGAGCGGACATCCACGCGGCTTCCGCTTCCTTCGGTGGTAATTCGGACCACAATGTCATCCTTAAAGCCGAACCAGAAGGTGGTTGCCGTGGCTTCAATCCGGCCTTGCGCAGGATCGGTGGCGACTATATCCCATTTCATTTCTTTGGCTGCGGATGCGGCACGGTCAAAAGCCTGCGCTGGAGGTACGTCAAGATGCAGTGGGCCGATGTCAGGGTAGGTTTCCTTCTGTAGCTCCGCTGTTTTGGCGTCATAGTTTGTCGAGTTTGCCGCCTTGGCTGCCGTGCGAAGCGGCAGTACGGCAACAAACTGGGGAGGATTGTCACGGTCAGTGCTTACATCGTGAATGGGAGAGTGCCGCGCGGTGTTGATGTTCTTGGCCGGCATGCCCGCGGCGATCAGGCCGAGCACCAGGCCAACAAGCGCCATGCCTTTGCTGCCGGAACGCGCCAATCCCACCAGCGAGAGAATGATGGCAATGAGGCCGAGAAAAAGCGCGGCAGGGATCACAATCCGCAACGCCGCATATAAACCTAAAATGTGCGCGCGATAAGCTGGACCATCCAGCATCAGGAGCAGGCAGGCAAGCACACCAATCCAGAAGCCAGCCGTTGCGACGGAAGACACAGTACCAGAGCTTTCCATGGAACTCTCCTCATAATCAACACAGATACTATATTGCAAATGATGGAAGAAAGTCTGGTGCCCGGTTTCGGCTTACAGTCGCCGATGCTTGAAGGTGCGTTTGCCCTGGGCGTAGTCGGTAACGGTCTGGCCGCTGCCGTGCAGTTTGTATTTATAGGTGAGCAGACCTTCCAGGCCCACCGGCCCGCGAGCATGAAGCTTGCTGTTGCTGATTCCCAGTTCTGCGCCCAGGCCATAGCGGAAGCCATCGGCAAAGCGGGTTGATGCGTTGTGAAAGACGCTGGCTGCGTCAACTTCATCCATGAAGAGCTCGGCCGCTGCCTTATCTTTTGTCAGGATACTCTCAGTGTGCCGCGACCCGTAATGGTTGATATGTTCGATGGCTTCGGACATGTCGCTTACGATC
>DASXJO010000582.1:0-9263 GCA_036497385.1 Candidatus Angelobacter sp.
GACACTTCAGCCATGCCAGTGGGCTTGCGGTCACGCGTGCCGGCAAAGATCACGTCTTCCATGCGCACACCGCGCAGGCTCTTGGCGGACTGCTCTCCCAGCACCCAGGAAATGGAGTCGGAAATGTTGGACTTTCCGCACCCGTTGGGCCCCACCACGGCGGCTATGCCTTCGCCCGGAAACTTGAGTTCCGTACGGTCACAGAAGGACTTGAATCCAAGGATTTGCAGCTTCTTGAGTTTTAGCAACTTCCTACTCCTTCAGGAATGGCCAATGGTCCGCACGACTGTGGCTGGCAGGTGCGTTTTTCTCTTTCGGGCTACCGGCTGGAGTAGCTAAACGCGCTTTCCAGTTAGAGTACCCAGAGAGTTATCAAGGGTCAAGAGCAAAGCCCACAATATCTTGTGGATAAGTGCTCCAGACCACAGGATGTCGCACCACTTGTGCAGCCAATGGCCGAAATACACCTGTGAGGATATTTTAAGAGGACGGAAGAATCGCGAGAGCTATAGAAACTGTAGCGCGAATGGTGCAGGGAAGCAATACGGATTACAGCGCGAATTGGTACACCAGAGTGCAAGGGGCTAAAGGATTAAGGTGGTAATCCCCAAATCCTAGTCTGAGTTGGATTGCCGCCTTTGTTTTAAGAAACGAATTTAGCGGTTTACGCTTGCCATACCACCAGTGCTCGACACGATGATATCGTGCCGCTTCTTGAGTTCAGCGGCCTCCGCATTTTTTCCAAGCTTGGTAAGGACGTCTGAAAGCATCTGCAGCGAGTCAGCAATCAACGGGCTATCCTCACCGTATGTCTTTTCGCGTTCCGTCAGAGACTTGCGACAGTAAATCTCAGCTTTATCCAACTTCCCCCACTCAAGATAAAGTTTAGCCAATTCCAGCGTATCGCCCAGCATGGTGAGGCCATCACCACCGTTGGCGTTGTTGGCCTGAAGCAACTGTAGACGGATTGGCTCGGCCTTGGCGTAATCTCCCAAAAGTTGATAGGCATTGGCCAGATAGTGGAGGTCCATTTTTACGCGCATGTCAGTTGCGCCAAAGAGCTTTTCGTTAAGCTGGATGGCACGCGCATAAAAGCTGGCCGCGGCTGCATAGTCCTTTTGAAAATAAGCGCATCCCGCGACTCCTTCCATGGCATGGATTGCCTCCTGCGACTCGGGGCCTTCCACTTTCTGGCTTGTCTTAAGGTCATATTGCCAGGCTTCGCGCGCCTCAGCATATTTCTGTTCTCGTGTAAACACCCAGGCCATCTGCCGGGTTGACTCCACCAGCTTTTGGTCAGTAAATGATTTTTCAGCCATCGCGAGTGCGGTTTTGGCGGACACTTCCGCCTCGTCTACCCGGCGTTCCTGAAGGGCTTTAATGCTGGCATCAAGAGTTTGCCGCCAGGTCTTTTCATCCACAGGGCCGGTGACACTTGCCGGGGGAATCACAGGAGTTGAAGCGGTGGCTGTTGTAGCTGGAGGAGCGATGAGCGCCGGCTTAACTTTGCCTTTCAATCTCTCCATTGCTGCCGCATATTCTTTTTGCGCTTCATCTGTCTTGCCGATCTCTGCTGCTAACCGATACTGTTCCATTGCGCCATTGAAATCGCCATTCTTTTCCAGGATCGGCGCAAACTTTGAAATGATTGTTGGATCCTGTGGGGACAGTGACAGAGCAAGCCGCATTTGCATAATGGCTCCGCTTACATCTCCGGTTCCCGCAAGCGCTTCACCCAAATCTCTGTGGCCATAAGGGAAGCTGGTATTTAATACGTCGGCATGTCGAAGCTCGGTAACAGCATGCTGGTAATCTTTGCGACGAAGATAAACGCGTCCCATGCCTGCATGCGCATACACGGAGTTATCGTCCAACTGCGCTGCACGGACGAATTCGGCCATGGCTGCAGCGTCTTTTTGCTGCTCCTCGAAAACATGCCCAAGATTGCTATGCGGAATGGGATCAGACGGATCCAACGCCATGGCGTTGCGATATTCAGTTTCAGCCTCTTTCCAGTGGCCCAGGCGTGAGACTGCCATACCCAGACCAATGTGGCCCAATTCAAAGTCCGGAGCCATGGCAACCAGCTCGCGAAATTCGCGGACCGCGGCAAACGTGTCTGTATCAATCAGCAGAAGAGACAAATTGTGGCGGACGTCAATCCTCTCCGGATCGATCCGCTTGGCCTCACGGTATTCACGGATTGCGCCCTCTTGATCGCCAACGCTTTTGAGCGCTATCGCCAGATTGTAATGGGCGTTAGCGTCATCTGGATTCAGAGTATTGGCTTTTCTGTATTCTTCGATCGCAGATTTAGTGTCGTGCTTGGCGTCAAATGCCAGCGCAAGGTCCAGATGGGCGGCAGCGTAATCAGGCTTGAGGCGCAAGGCTTCGCGATACTCTGCGATTCCCCCATCAACTCTCTCCATTGTTACAAGTGCCAGCCCCAGATTTTTGTGTGCTTCAGCATTGTTAGGATTCTCGGTCAAGGCTATCTGTGCTTCCTGCATAGCGCGTTCTGGATCATTTGCCTTGAAAAGGATGAAGGCAAGCTTGGTATGGACTTCAGGAAAGCCTGGATTTTCCCTAAGAATGCTCTGATACACATTAGCAGCCAGATCGAATTGTTCCTGAGTGCGGAGCACCTCACCCATGACGAATCCAGCTTCAACATGTGCGCCATCCTGCAGGGCCGAAGTAAGTTCGCGCGTGGCTTCCAGATATTGCTTGGCCCGCAACATCCTGCCTGCTGCCGAAAGATGGTTCTGTAATGCAACTTCCGTCTCTCCATCTGCTCTCTCTGAAATATGGCCTCTCTTGGCGTTCGCTACTGCCGTGAAGAGCGCAGGGCTTGCTCCGGCTGTGGAGAGTTGCGCCTTGAATGCGTCATTGGCGCGAAATGCAACACCTCTTGTCTGCACTTCATGCAGAATGTTTTCACTGAGGGCATTACCGGCGATAAGCGCTAGGAGTTCGCTTTTTGTGAGCGGTGTTGAATCTGTCTGGCAATAGAGCGAAGCGAAGCTCACGAACACAACGATAAAAAGCACAAGAAGACGTGGATTACGAGCAGACATGGTTTCTCCCGATGTGGACGAATCTTAAACCGGGTTCAGTCGTTCATAATCATTACGTAAGTTCCAGGAACAGTAACTTAACAAAATCCGGATAGCTGGGCAGGTACACTAAGAAATATCCAACTACAACTTTTTCGCTGATTGATTAAATGACTTCGTCCGACCGGCTTTTCCGGCAGATTTATCACGCGCGATCACCCAACTCCTACCCTCCCAGCTTCTCAAAGAACCTAATGATGCTCTCAATCCCGCGATAGAAGTTCGGGATGTGGAACTTCTCGTTGGGGGCATGCAGGTTGTCGTCAGGGAGGCCAAAGCCCATCATGACGCTGGGAATTTTGAGCACATCTTGGAAGTCGGTAACGATAGGAATAGAGCCGCCGGAGCGGATGAAGACCGTATCTTTCTTGAAGACCTCATGCAGAGCCTGGGTTGCGGCTTTGATAAAAGGATTGTTGGTGCCCACGACGCAGGCCGGCCCTTTGCTGAAGACTTTGATATTCGTCTCAATACCCTTGGGCGTGAGCTTCTTCACGAACTTGGTGTACTTTTTCAGCACGTCGTCGGGGTCCTGATTGGGCACCAAGCGCATGGAGACCTTAGCAAAGGCGCGGGCCGGGATCACGGTCTTGGCGCCGGGAGCGGTAAAGCCGCCGGGCATGCCGTGGACTTCAAGGGTCGGGCGCGCCCACGTACGATAGAGAACGGAATAGCCGGGTTCGCCGGTCAGCACTTTGGATCCGACTTCACTCTTCCGGTAGTGCTCTTCATTGAACGGCAGGCGCTTCCAAGCCTTGAGTTCGTCTTTGCTGGGTGCTTTCATGCCTTTATAAAAGCCGGGAATCAGGATCTTGCCTTTTGAGTCTTTCAGCTTGCTGATGATTTCGATCAGCGCGAAGAACGGATTAGGCGCAGCGCCGCCGTACATGCCGGAATGAAGGTCAGTCTTGGCGCCCACGGCTTCAATTTCGGTATACACCAAGCCACGCAGGCCGACGCACAGAGTGGGTAGATTCGGCGCAAACAACTCGGTATCGCACACGAGAGCGAAGTCAGCTTTCAGCTTGGCCTTTTGTGCGCGGATGTACGCGGCAATCGATTCGCCGCCGACCTCTTCCTCACCTTCAAAGATGCACTTTACATTGATCGGCAATTTGCCGCCATAGCCGCGCATGAGCGCTTCAAGCGCCTTGATTTCCATCCAGAGCTGGCCTTTATCGTCAACGGCGCCACGGGCGTAAATATTCTGGTTGCGTTCCGTGGGCTCAAACGGAGGCGTCAGCCATTCATTGAGCGGATCGGGCGGCTGCACGTCATAATGCGCATAGCAAAGAACAGTGGGCTTGCCCGGCGCGTGCAACCAGTCAGCGTAAACCAGCGGGTGGTTCTTGGTGGGAATGACATCAACGTTTTCCATGCCGATGCGGCGCATCTCGTCGGCCACGAACATGGCGGCGCGACGGACATCTTCTTTGTGTTCCGGCGCGGTGCTCACGCTGGGAATGCGGAGCAGGTCTTTCAACTCGCCCAAAAATTTCTGCTGGTTCTCTCTGGCATAACTCACTGCGGATGAAGCCATAATGCCGTCCTCCGGGACAGATGAATGAACCGATAAGTATAGCTTGTGGCGGAATTTTTATTCGAGGTCGGCTAATTGGCGGGCACGCGCCCATTCAGAAGAGATGCCCAGTTCAGCGACCCATTTTTCGATGTAAGGACGATCGAGCTCGCCAGAACGGACTTTGAGGATTCCTGCTGCATCTTCGATTTGCCGCGATGATTTATCAAGTTTTGCCCACTCAAGCTTAGAAAGAACAATATCCTCAGGCGTTGCGATGTAGAGAGGTACTCCCCATACCGTCACTTGTTTCCTACGATGAAACTCTTCCTGGCTGAAACGCCGGGACTTAAGAAAAATGAAATCAATCTTGAGACCGGTAACGTGATCCATCACATTGAACATTGATTGATGCCGGAATGCGTCAAGCGCCTGGTGCAGGTCAGAATAGAAATCCTGTTTTGGGAGTTGGTCTAAGAGCCGACTGCCCCCCATTTCATTAGCCTCAATAATGAAATCAACATCAGCACTGCCTCGGTGCATCCCGAAATACTGCTGGCGAACGATCCCGTAAGCATGTATGGAATGCCGGCGTGCTGTAGCAGGGTTGAGATTCGGCGGAACAAATCTCCAGGCGTCATCAAACCCAATCCGGCAGAGGCTGCGGGAAGAATGAAAGGCGGTGGACTTCGTGCTCGATTTCCTGATCTGACCAGTCAGGGTGCTGGTTACGTACACCTGCTTTCATGAGCGAGCGCGAAAGAAGGCTGATTTCCAAAGCCGCCTCCAAGTGCTGTTCAATACTCATAGAACGCAGGATACGGATTTGCATGGCCTCGATTTCAGCAGTTGTATCCAGAGGAGGCGGCATAGAGAGAAATGGTAGCACGCAGGATGGGATAGGCAGTCCCCTCTATAATAGTTGCGTGAGTTCTGACTTTACTCTTCGCAAAATGGCCGAAGCCGACTTTCCCACGCGTTGGGGCGCGTTTCGGATTATGGGCTTTGAGGGCCAGTTCGGGCATGGTCCTGCGGCATCCGGTTCCGCAACCAGCGACCGTCATAAAGAAGAAGCTGTGGCACTGGTGATGGGCGACATCCATGCCGCGCCGCCGCTGGTGCGCATTCATTCGCAATGTCTTACTGGAGATGTCTTTGGATCACTGCGTTGTGACTGCCGGCAGCAATTGGAGATGGCGCTCTCGATGATCGCGCAGGCCGGCGCCGGCGTTTTACTTTATGAGCAACAGGAAGGCCGCGGCATCGGTCTGATGCCTAAACTCCAGGCTTATGAGTTACAGGACCAGGGCAGGGACACGGTGCAAGCCAATGAAGATCTCGGATTCAAGGCCGATCACCGCGAGTTTCAGTTACCGGCCGAGGTGCTCAAGGCGCTTGGTCTGAAGCAGGTGCGACTGCTCTCTAACAATCCGCAGAAAGTTGCGGCGCTGGAAGCTGCAGGAATTGCAGTAGTGGAGCGCGTGCCGTGTGAGGTGGAGCCGCACGCCGCTTCAGAACGCTACTTGAATACCAAGAAGGAAAAGCTGGGACATCTCTTTACTGAACGATAAACCCTCGCAACCACAAGAGGAGAACAAAATCTTACCGCGGATGAACACGGATTCACGCGGATCAGAATTGGAGCCGGATCTTTGGGAATATTGAACAAGGTTCTTGATCCGCGATCATCCGCGCAAATCTGCGGTTAAAACTCCTCGCCTTTCCGACTTCGTCCTTTTCCGCTGTGTTCAAGGTTTTTGCAGAAGCCTCATCAGTTCTTTCCTCTTCGCCGAAGGTAAATCCATCAAAGCCGACTTCACCAGCGCTCGATAAACCTCGCTGGCTCCCGGCACGCGTTTGAGTTCTTTCAAATGACGACTCACGGTATTCACGTCGCCACGCTTGATGGGTCCGCTGAAAGCTGCGGCCGCGCCACGCTCTTCATAGTTTTTGAGAGTCTGCCGCAGGATGGGCCCCATCACGCGACGAGTCTGGCTGGCGCTGAGACCCGCGTTCCGGCCGACGCGCTCCGCCGTGACCAGCGCAGCAACGATCAGCGGGGAAGAAAATGATCCCAACGCATGGTAGAGCGGCTTGGCCGTCTTCTTGATGGTAAAACTTTCCGCGTCCAGATCACGAACTATTCTGCGCGCTACCGCGACAGCGCGGCTGTCACCCTCCACGGCAAATGGGACTTCTTCCATTCGTGGCGTTGCGCCGGGAACAAACGTCATCATGGGATGCAGGGAAGCGGTGCTGGCGCCTTTGCGCTTCAGCGGCAACAGAACATCGCTGGTGAGCGCGCCGCTGGAATGAAGAACGATCTTGCCCGACCATCCAGGTTTGCGCGCGAGTAGCTTTGCAGTTTCAGCCAGCGCGTCATCGGTGTGGCAGATCCACAAAATGTCCGAAGTTGGCCCGGCGTCATTCAGCAACTGTGTGCGTGCTTCGAGCGTTCCCGCCAACATTGCGCCGCGCCTGCGCGAGGAAGCTGTCTCTCGCGCGGCAACGAAATCAATGTGGTATCCCGCCGCTTTGAGCGCAGGCCCAAGCGCCTGGGCCAGATTGCCCGCGCCAATCAGGGTGATAGTCGCTTTGGCTAAACGCCTGTGTGCCATGCAACGCGAGAATATCAGAAGCTAACGTCGAACACCTTTGAAACACGGAGGAAAGGAGGCAGCGGAGGAATGGAAGAGGAATTGGGATTGAGAGGACTTCGCGGATCCGCTAATGAATCAGGTGAGTAGATCCGAACTCTTGCAGGTTGAGCGGACTCGTTCTCCCCCGGCCTTTGATATTAATCTTCCTCCGTTGCCTCCTTTCCTCTGTGTTTCAAAGGTTTTGTTTTTTAGCTGAGAAAGACCTTATATTGGAGTTGATGCCTGCAACCCGCAAGAAGTCCAGCTCACTGGTTCGCGTGATTTCTTCCAAGACCGCCTTTCGCGGGCCGGTCTTCAGCGTCGATACCGATGAAGTGGAAGAACCCGGAAATGTGCGCGCGCGGCGTGACGTGATCCGGCATTCGGGTTCCATCGTCGTGCTGCCGCTGGATGATTCCGGCCGCACGCCCATGGTGCTGCTGGAACGCCAATATCGTTATGCTGCCGGAAGGCGTCTGTGGGAACTGCCTGCAGGCCGCGTTGATCCGGGCGAAAATCATCTTGCTGCCGCAAAGCGTGAGTTGATCGAAGAAACGGGTTACACGGCTTCACGCTGGCAGAAGGCGCTCTTCTTTTACGTCAGCCCAGGCTTTCTGGACGAGAGCATGACGGTTTATCTCGCCAGCGGACTCAAAAAAGGCATTGCGCAGCCGGAAGAAGACGAGCGCATCGCCGTGCGCTTTTTCCCGCTGCCGCAAGCAGTTCATATGGCGACATCGGGCAAAATCATTGACGCCAAGACGATTGCATCGCTTTTTTGGCTTGAAAGAAAAATAAGAAAAACTAAATAATCGAGCTTCTTTTTAGCGTTTTACCTTATAAGAAGTTGCACATTCAAGGTGCAGGCGCAGGATGTCTTGTTTGCGCTAACTCATTGCTTCCTGAGTACATAGTCAGAGTTGACATCACTTGCCGATGAGGGCAGAATAAGCCCAAAGCCAAAGTTATGGGTATAAGACGTGGAGAACTGGGAGAAGGTTAAATTCCGGTGTTTTACGTCCCTTCCCAAAAAGAGTGGCAAACCCAAGAGAAGAAACTGGTCCTCGGGACCACAGTGCACCGTGTCCCCTGGGACAGCCCGGAGTAAGGAACGTGTCTCGAATTAAAGGTAAAGTGAAATGGTTCAATAACGCAAAGGGCTTCGGCTTTATCGGCCGGGATGACGGCCCTGATGTGTTCGTCCACTACAGTGCCATCCAGTCGGAGGGATACAAAAGTCTCCAGGAGGGCGATGACGTTGAATTCGAAATTGTTCAGGGACAGAAAGGCCCTCAAGCAGAGAGCGTAACCAAACAAGCTACAACGCAAACTGCCTGATCGATTGTCCAAACCGAACTGATTCGAGACCCGGTCGACCCCACTACCGGGTCTTTTTCTTTTGTCGCTTCGCTCCATACCGCTAGATTCCTTTCTATCCGATTAGTTCGTTCTGCTCCTGATGCACGCTGCTCGGCGCGCAAGACGGCCTCGTTTTTCAGGCCATAATTCCTTAGTACTAAGTGCTGGTCATCTAACCCGGCCCACTTTGAGTTACAAGCTCTTTTCTCTGGATGCAGAGTAGATGCGTCCCTAAACTCAATTTCGCTGCTTACCACCTAGCTGTTTACCGCCTGAAAGAGAGATTACAAAATTGTCAAAACAGATTGTTTCCTTGTGCGCTTTCACGCTGCTGCTCGTCGGGACATCTTTTGCCGGTGTTACCGTTCAATCTCCATCCAGTACCAGCGTTACTTCGCCAGTCCATTTTGTTGCGACGGCCTCCTCCACTCACCCCATCACGGCCATGCGCATTTACGTGGACGGAATCAGCGTTTTTCATAACACCAGCGGCAGTCTGGATACTTTGCTGACCATTGCCAAGGGCCAGCACAGTACCGTGATTCAGGCCTGGGACTCGACGGGCGCAGTCTTCAAGAACTCAATGGTCTTGACGGTCGGCAGTTCATCTTCGCCAACTCCGACTCCAAC
>DASXJO010000583.1:0-10382 GCA_036497385.1 Candidatus Angelobacter sp.
GAGCTAAGCGACCTGCGTCTGGTGAGACCGCAGATATTCCTGCTCTATCATTTGCATCTGGTCTTTTAACCTGAGTTTAACCTTCTTGATACGCACTTCTTCCAGCTTTTCATCTTCCGTCAAGTATCTTTTCTCGATGAGGGAGTGAAGACGCTGGCAGTGTTGAGTGTGTTCCTGGGCCAGCCGACGAAACTCTTCGTGACTGGCGAGAAGCTGTTCGCGAACGGAATCCACCATTCTTGAAGAACCTCCTGCGTGTTCTTTCATCGAACGTTAACACACGGCCAGAGTTGGTTCAATCAAAAAGGGCCTGTGTTATGGAAATTTAAATTGCAGCAGCAAGGCATCCTCGGCGGGATTTTGATAGTACATTTTTCTGCGCCCAACCTCAATAAACGCCCATTTCTCATAAAGAGACCGGGCCGCACGGTTGGACTCGCGAACCTCTAGAAAAACGCTCTTTCCGCCCCGACTGCGGACCACATCAAGCAGCTCGCCTACCAGTCTTGATCCCAACCCGCAACGCCGCGCCGCGCCGGTAACCGCAATGTTTTCAATCTCCCACTCGTCTTCCAGTTGTTGGCCGACGATAAAGCCGACCACGTTGCCCGACTGCTCCACTACCAGCGCAGTGCGGGGCTTCGGCCGTCCTTGGCTTTCTGGATTGACGATCTGGGGATGGACTTGGCGTTGAGCTTCATGCTCATCGATGGCGAACAGTTTGAGGTATTCAGCTTCATTCCACTGCGCCGCCGTAGCCGAATGCAACGCGATTTCCACAAGCCGGGGCAGGTCGGCTGGCTCCGCCGGACGCACTCGGACCACACTCATGCGGATTTTATTCCCGCAACGGTGGCGTGCACCCCACTGACCTCAGTCATCTTCAGCGATTTCCTTTGAAAAAAATCTCAGCGTCAGACCGGCGCAAATAGTTCGCGTCCAGCGCTTCCACTGAAACGGTTTCACCGGCCAGCAATTTCCCCGCCCCAATGCGCGCAATCACTTCACTGCCCGGCGGCGTGACAACGACGACGGATGAGTGAGAAGCCGCGGCAAGTTCCGCAAGGGCCGCATCGCTGGTGATGATCGCCGCAGGCCGTTCTGTGCTCAGAGTGGCCAGAAAATCCTGCTGCGTCAGCAATTCTTCTCGTTGGACGAGTAATGTGTGATTGGGATTCTGCGCAAGCTTTTTCGCGGCCCTTTCATACAGCCCAAGAAAAACTTCTTTACGGCCCGCGTCCATCGCGGCGGCAATCTTTCCGTCGTGGTCCGCCAGAGATGCCAATGCTTCCAGCACCGACACCGTTGCAATCGGCTTGTGCAACGTTTCCGCCAGACCCTTGATCGCGCTCAGCCCTACGCGCAGTCCGGTAAACGATCCCGGCCCCGACGCAGCTGCAAATCCGCCCATGTCTTGTACACCATATCCATGTTTCTTGAGCAGCCCGGCCAGTGTAGGAATCAACTGCGCGGAAAAAGTCCCGCCGGCAATTGCAGCAGACTCAATCACGCGGAATGATCCCGCATCAGCTTCGGCCAGCGTGATGCCGCCCGATTGTCCTGATGTGTCGATGGCGAGAATGAGCATTTGTTCTTGTCCCGAGCGTACGCGAGGGATCCCTATCGTCTTCAATCCCGACCCTAAGCTTATTGAAGGGGAGGGATCCCTAAAGTAAGAATAAACTACAGCCGCCGTGGCGAAATGCCCATTGCTCAGTTGTTCACCAAAGACTTTTTCCAGCATATTTGATAGTTTGAGTTTGAAGGGCTGTCATGATTGAAGTGACGCTTTGGTGAAGCAGTTCGGAGATTTACCAGGTATCAATGACTGAACAATGAGAAAACTGTTTGGCACTGACGGAATCCGCGGCGTTGCCGGCGAATATCCTCTTGATAACAAAACCGTGTTCGCGGTTGGCCGTGCTCTGGGCGATCATCTTCCCGCCGGCCCGCGTCGCGTGGTGATTGGGCAGGACACACGTGAATCGAGCGGATGGATGGCCGACACATTGGCTGCTGGGCTCCGCGCCGCCAAAGTCGAAACCGCCAGCGCCGGAGTGGTTCCCACGCCGACCATCGCCTACCTCACGCACACGCACAGTTTTTCCGCAGGCGTGGTGATTTCCGCTTCGCACAATCCCTGGCGCGATAACGGTATTAAAGTCTTTGGCCCAGATGGCTACAAGCTGCCCGACCAAGTTGAGTTGGAAATCGAAACCGAAATCTTTGCACTGCTGCAAGAAGAGGCCGCGCAAGGCCAAAATACCCATACAGAGTTATCGCTTCCGGGCGATCAGGGCTTGCGCACGGACTACCTGAACTGGCTGGCGCGTACGCTTGCGGGCGCGGAACGCCTGCACATTGTTGTGGACTGCGCCAATGGCGCGGCCAGCACCGTTGCTCCGGAAATATTTAAGCGCTCCGGCGCGCATGCCGAGTTCACGCACCGCACACCCGACGGCCGCAACATCAACGAAAACTGCGGCGCGCTGCATCCTGAGATTGTTGCGCGGGAAGTTCTGGCGCGCACCGCCGATCTCGGCATCTGCTTTGATGGCGATGCCGACCGCGCTCTCTTTGCCGACAGCAACGGTCACGTTGTCAACGGCGATGCCGTGATGCTTCTGCTGGCGCGTGACCTCAAACAACGCGGCGAGTTGACGAATGACACAGTGGTGGCCACCACCATGTCAAACATGGGGCTGGAGTCCACGCTGCGCGAATCCGGGATCAAGATGCTCCGCGCTCCTGTCGGCGATAAATACGTGCTGGAACACATGCAGAAGACCGGCGCGGTCCTGGGCGGCGAACAGTCCGGCCATATTATTCTCTCCCGCGAAGCCACCACCGGCGACGGCCTGCTTACCGCCATTCGCGTGCTGGGAATTGTTGCCGCAAGCGGACGCTCGCTGGCGGAGCTGGCTTCCGGGATGAAAGTTTTTCCCCAGACGATCAAGAATATACGCGTGAAGGAGAAACGCCCGCTTGACCAGCTTCCGCAGGTCATGCAAGCCATTGAGCAAGCGGAGCGAGAGCTAAAAGGAAACGGGCGCGTCAACGTCCGCTATTCCGGCACGGAATCCCTGGCCCGCGTGATGGTGGAAGCCGAGACTGAAGAGATCGTGCAGCGCATCGCAGGTCAGATTGCTGCGGCCCTGGAATCCGCCATAGGACTGGGTGTGCCCTCTGCCCATTGAACTTGCGCCTGCGCCAAAAAAGCGGCTGCCGCCCAGGGCCGTAATTGTTGTACTGATCCTGCTGGCGGCATTTGCATTCATCCCCATGCTGCGTTCGGCATTGCGCTCCGGTGTGGGAATTGCCGCCGGCGCAGTTTACGTTCTGGCCTATCTGTTCGCGGTGCTCATGCTGCCGCTCATGTTCTTTGCGCTGGCGCGCTTCGCCTACTCAGTTTTTCTTCGGACGTATCTGCGCGCATGGCACATCAACCGCATTCGCAATGCGCGCTATATGAAAGATGTTATTCGCCGCAGCCGGCACCCAGGATCGCAGGAATAGCTACTTCACGTCGCGCCAGTTAGGTCCCACGCCCAATTCCACCAGCAATGGGACGTTCAGCTTGTGCACGCTTTCCATTTTTTCGCGCACCAGCCCGCGCATCAGCTCGATTTCATTTTCCGGCACTTCAAACAGCAAGTCGTCATGCACCTGGAGCAGCATGCGCGACTTCAATTTGCGTGAGCGAAGCTCTTCATCAATCTGGATCATGGCCAGCTTGATCAGGTCGGCGGCGGTGCCTTGCAGTGGCGTGTTCACGGCGGTGCGTTCGGCAAAGCCGCGCATATTGGCGTTCTTGCTGTTGATGTCCGGGATGGGTCGCGTGCGTCCAAACAGCGTTTTTACGCTCTGCTCTTTGCGCGTTTTTTCCAGCGTGCGATCAATGTAGCGGCGGACGCCGGCATATTTCTCAAAATATGCATCGATAAATTTTTTGGCTTCGCGCTGGTCAATGCCGAGCTGCTGCGAGAGCCCGAAGGCCGAGAGACCATAGACAATCCCGAAGTTTACCGCCTTGGCGCGGCGGCGATGTTCGGCGTCAATCAGCATAGGCGGCACGCCGAACACCTGTGAAGCGGTGAGCCGATGAATGTCATCGCCATTGCGGAACGCCTCCACCAGCAGCGGATCTTCAGAGAAATGCGCCAGCAATCGCAGCTCAATCTGTGAGTAATCCGCTGAAAGCAGCGAGTAACCCGGCTCGGCAATAAATGCCGCGCGGATCTCGCGGCCCAGCTCCGTGCGGATCGGAATGTTTTGCAGGTTGGGGTTTGTGGATGACAGCCGACCCGTGGTGGTGCCGGTCTGGTTGAACGTAGTGTGCACGCGCCCGGTCTGTGGATCGATCAGCGCGGGCAGCGCGTCAACATATGTACTCTTCAGCTTGGAGAGCTGGCGATAATCCAGCACCAGACGAGGCACCTCATGCGTTTCAGAGAGTTCTTCCAGCACATCAACGGCGGTGGATATGGTTTTACCTTTGCCATACTTGATTGGCTTGGGCAAATTGAGCTGGTTAAAGAGCACGTCACCGAGCTGCTTGGGCGAATTGATGTTGAACGTGACGCCAGCCTTGGAATGGATTTCACTGGCTTTTGCGGAGCACTGGTTTTCCAGATCAACAGAAAGCGTGCCCAGCATCTGGCGATCGATCTTTACTCCGGCCTGCTCCATCCGCACCAGCACCGGAGCCAGCGGCAGGTCGATCTCTTCATAGAGTGGCATCTGCCCGGCGGCTTCAACTTCTTTGCGCAGCACGGGAGAGATGCGTCCAGTCACGTCCGCCGCTTCCGGCACGGCCAATGACAGCTTGAGGTTGAAGCTGCGCACGGCAATCTCCGCCAGCGAGTGGTTGGTGTACGTGGGATTGATGATGTAGGAATACAACATGGGCTCGTCGCGAACGCCCGCGAGTTCAACGCCATGCGCTTCAAGTTGTCGTAGCGCCGATTTGTAGTCGTGAACAGCTTTGGGAATTGTGGGATCGCTGAGCAGCTTTTTTAGCTCTGCCGAAATTTCATCATTGCCAAGGACAGCAGTAAACGCCTTGCCGGGCTCGGCGGAGAGGGCCAGCCGGAGCGGTGCTAGGCGAGTGAGTTCCGGAGCTGGCGGGCCATCAAAAAGCAGATCGCCGGACTTCTGATCGCCTTCCTCTGGCTCTTCCTCTTCACTCTTTGGCTTTGGCGCGGCGGTGAATTCAAATGCGATCGACAGTGGGGCGTTTGCTTTAGCCAGCGCTTTCAGTTCATTCACGGATTTCAATTCGCGATATTCGGTTTCGCGCACCTCCATCACCGGGACAAGCTCTTTGAGCAGCGTGGTGAACTCAAGCTCGCTGAAGAGCGAGCGCAACGCGTCCATTTCCGGCTCACCAGCAATCATCTTGTCCACATCCAGAGCTATGTCCACGTTCTGGTCAATGGTGACAAGCTGCTTGCTCCACAGGATAGTGTCTTTATTATTGAGCAGCGATTCGCGATAGGTCTTGCGTTCCACTTCTTCCGCGTGGTCCAGCGCATTCTCCAGAGTGCCAAAGCGCTTGATGATCTCCACCGAGCCTTTGTCGCCGATGCCCGGAGCGCCAGGAATATTGTCTATCGAGTCGCCGCGCAGGGCCATCACGTCAATCACCTGTTCAGGACGGACGCCGAGAATTTCTTCAACCTTGTCGGCATCGCAGATCAGGTTATCTTTGGGCGGATTGAGGACGCAGATTTTATCGTTCACCAGTTGCAGCATGTCCTTGTCACTGGAGACGACAAAAACCTGGTACCCTTCCGCGGCCGCTTTGCGGCCAAGCGTGCCAATCACGTCGTCTGCCTCAAAACCCCGCGACTCAAGAATAGGAATGCGGTAAGCCTCAAGTGCGCGGCGTATGTACGGCACCTGCTGCGCCAGATCGTGCGGCATTTCGGCGCGTTGCGCCTTGTAACCGAGGTACTCCACGTCTTTGAAGGTCTGCGTCTTGATATCAAACTTGCGGACGGAGGTGACGGCTTTGGCCTGCTCATCGCGAAACGTTGGCCCGGCGACGTCAAACACCGCAGCCAAATATTCCGGATTGAAATCCGCGCGCAGCTTGCGCAGCATGTTTACGAAAACATAGGTCGCGGCGGTGGGCACGCCCTTTTTTGTGGACATGGGCCGTTGCCGCGCCATGGCGTGGTACGCGCGAAAGATGAAGGACATCGTATCCATAAGGAAGACACGGCCCTTCTGTGCGGGTTGAGCATTGGTAGCCAATAGAAAATTCTATCCTAAACAGCGTGCGCGGGACTTTGTTAGAATCGCGTCCGTGACCGCACTCAACCAGACTCTTATTCAGGATTTCACCAGCAATTACCAGGATTCAGCCAGGACAATCCATCGGCTGGTCGGTCCACTTTCAGACGAGCAGATATGGACCAAGCCTTATTCTTATGGAAACAGCATAGGAAATCTTATTCTGCACCTGACCGGCAACCTCAATAATTACTTTGGCGCTGAGATGGGCGGCACCGGCTATGTGCGTAACCGTCCTCTGGAATTTGCGGAAACATCGCGGATTCCGAAAGATGAACTGCTGAAGCGTTTTGATGAGGCGATTGCCGTTGTGGCGGATGTATTGCTGAAGCAGTCAGAAAGCGATTGGAGCGCCGCGTATTCAGCCAAGGGCATGGAAGAAATTGGCAACCGCTTCAGCGCGTTTCTTCATTGTGCGGCCCATGTTTACCACCACACCGGACAGATCATTTATCTATGCAAGGAACTGGAACGGGGTAGTGGTTCTGTTTGAATATTTGCGCTTATTCAAACCATTTACAAATCGTCATCTCGAAGGGCGTGGGCGAGTCCCGCGCTTTCATCAGCGGGCGAGTAGCCCTGAGAGACCTTGTGTTTACCTGCCAAAACAAAAGGTCCCTCGCCCCTATTCGGGCGCTGAAGACAGCGCGCCCTCATGGACGGGCTCTCGGGATGACGATCAGTTAATAAGCGCATAGAAGCTGCTCCCGCAAAAATTTCTCACGTACTAAACCGCAAAATCTCGTCCGCGATCTTCACTGCTTCCACAGCCGGCTTTACATCATGCACCCGCACCACGTGCGCGCCTTTCAGGACTGAAGCAGTTGCGGCGGCGAGCGAACCATTGAGACGCTGGTCGGGCGCCGCGTCTTTGCCATTCATGGCCAGCGTGCGCCCGATAAAAGATTTCCTTGATGTTCCCACCAGCAGCGGAAAGCCGAGATCCTGCAATTGGTCCAGACCCGCAAGCAGCGGATAGTTCTGGTCAAACTTTTTGCCAAAGCCAATGCCCACGTCGAGCATGATGTGGTCTTTGGCAATACCCTGCGCAAGCGCGGCCTGCGCGTAATCGCGCAGCTCTGCTTTTACTTCAGCAACTATATCGGCTGAGGGCTCCAGGTTGCGCCACTCCTGCGGACGACCGCGCGTATGCATGAGAATTACGCCGCAATTCAGGTCCACGGCGGCTGCGGCCATCTGTTTGTCCCAGCGCATGGCGCTCACGTCATTCACAATCTCGCATCCGGCGTTCACGGCGGCACGCGTCACCTCGGCTTTATAAGTGTCCACGGAAAGAATCGCGTCGGGCCGTTCGCGCAGCACGTCTTCAATCACAGGCAGAATGCGGCGCAGCTCTTCCCCCGCGGGAATGCCGCTTTCCGCCACAGGCGTTCCGGGCCGCGTGGATTCACCGCCCACATCGAGCAGGTCAGCGCCGTCGTCCAGCATCTTCAGCGCGTGGGCCACGGCGTGGTCGCGCGCCAGAAATCTGCCGCCATCAGAAAATGAATCCGGCGTGACGTTCAAGATGCCCATCACCAGCGTGCGGGGGCCGAGTTCCAGCGTCCGCGTGCGCAAGCGCCATGGAAAGCCAGGTCTCTGCATGGCGGCGATTGTAACGTAGATCGCCGTGATCGCGCGTCATCGCCGTCATCGCCGTAATCGCCGTAATCGCCGTAATCGCCGTGATCGGCTTAACGGACTGGAATCTCGTATCAGGAGATGGCGTTGAGCTTGCGATTAATGGATGCCTGCGATCTCGTATAATCACGGCACCTTGATGCCAAACCGATCAAACCGCGCGTCTGTGGTGCTCACTCTTGTGCTGTACGTTGCCGCATCTCTGGAAACAGGCGCCGCCGGAGAGAAAAAGCCCGCGCCTAAAAAAGATTTAGGCAAAGACATTGCCGCCGTGCTGAGCCAGCCGCCGCTCAACCGCGCGCATTGGGGCGTTGACGTGGTCGATCTCGAGACGGGCAAGGCGCTCTACTCCCAAAATTCCGACCAGCTATTTCTCCCAGCTTCAAACGCGAAGCTGTTTACCACGGCTGCCGCGCTGGCCATCGCCGGGCCGGATTACCGTTTTCGGACGACCGTGGAGGCCGAAGGAAAGATTGACGACAACGGAAGGCTGCTGGGTGATCTGGCAATCATCGGGCGGGGCGATCCCAATATTTCCGGTCGTGTGCTGCCTTATCTTTTGAAGACGCAGCGCATGCCTCCGCACACGCAGATTCTGGAAGATATGGCCGACCAGGTGGCGCGCAACGGCTTGAAGATTGTGGATGGCGACCTGATCGGCGACGATACTTTTTACGCCTTTGAGCCTTACGGTGAAGGCTGGGCGTGGGACGACCTGCAATGGATCGACGGCGCGCCGGTTTCCGCGTTGACGTTTAATGACAACGTAATGTTCGTCAACGTTCTGCCGGGCGAGCATCCGGGCGACAAAGCCGTCGTCACGGTGGAACCCGAGACCAGCTATTACGAATTGGATAATCGGGTGGTGACGTCGTCGCTTGGAGTGCCGAAGCGGGTCGGCCTACATCGCGATCCGGGATCAAAGAAGATTGTGCTCTGGGGATCTCTGCCGCTGGGCGACTCCGGCATGAAAGAGCCAATGTCCATTGAAGACCCGGCGGAGTTTGTGGCCCAGTTATTCCGCACCATGCTGGAGCGGCGCGGCATTACCATTCGGGGCAAGACGCGGGCGCGGCATGGAGAAGGCGCGCAGTTCTTTGATCAGCAAATTCCTCATCCGTTGAGCGCACCAGCAGCAGGAGCAGCAGCATCTTCAGCGGTTAATCCTTCTTTGCGTCAAGCCGCGCAGCCGCAGGAGCCGCCTGATCTCAATCCAGCGTCTTCCACCAAGATTCTGGCCGAGCATATTTCCGGGCCGCTGGTCGACGACATCCGCGTGATCAATAAGACGAGCGAGAACCTGCATGCGGAACTGGCGTTGCGTCTGGCTGGCAAGTTGCGCGGAGATGGCGGATCGTTTGAGGGCGGCATTGCAGCGGTAAAACAATTCCTGTCGCAGGCCGGACTTAAAGAAGATGAGTTTACATTTCTGGATGGCTCAGGGCTTTCCCGCCGCGACCTGGTCACGCCTGCCGCAACGGTGCAGTTGCTGATCTATGCATCGCGCCAGCCGTGGGGAGCGGCGTTTGAAGAGTCGCTGCCGGTGAGCGGCGTGGATGGATCATTATCTGAGCGCTTTCAGAAAACCCCCGCGGTCGGGCTGGTCCATGCCAAGACAGGATCGTTAAGCCATGTGAATGCGCTTTCCGGCTACGGGCAGACGCAGACCGGCAAGCGGTTTGTGTTTTCCATTTTCTGCAACAACCATAATCTGCTTGCAAGCAAGGCGCTTGCGGCCATTGATGCTGTGGTGAGGGCAGTGGTGACGGAGGAGAGCTCGGCGAAGTAAAGCAAGCAGAGAAAAAATCCAGCGGTGTTTTCGGATTTTTTTATTCCCGCTTCTCCTGCCGGCAAGTAGCGGATAACGGCCTTATCGGACAGCTGGTTGCAAACCAAAGTATCGCACGATACCTTGGTCCAATTGTTTTTGCTTTCCTCCTCAGGCTTAATAGGCAGCAGGTATGAAACAAAAGGACCAGAATCAGCGGATAAGCACGGTTATCGGAATTGGAGTCGTCAATGAGCGTACAAATCGGGCAGAAGAGTTATGAGATGCCCCCGCGAGAAGGGATCAGCATCGCGCATTTTCTCACCGTCGCCGATATCGAGCGATCGGCTCGCTACTATGAAAAAGTCTTCGGCGCTCGCATTCTGAGCCTGGGTGACGGAAACGCGCCTGGGTACCTTCAGCTTGCGAATATCTGGATGATTCTGAACGTTGGAGGCGGGCCGACCCCGGATAAGCCGACGGTAACGCTCAGCGTCCCCGACCCTAATCACATCAACAGCTTTATGAATTTCCGCGTCGCGGATATTCAAGCGTGCTATGAATTATGGAAAAGTCGAGGAGCAGAGTTCATCACGGAGCCGATTCCCAAGTACGGCGAGACGCGCTGCTACATCCGCGATCCTGACGGATATATCATCGAGGTGGGACAGAGCAC
>DASXJO010000584.1:0-4528 GCA_036497385.1 Candidatus Angelobacter sp.
CCGAGATTTCGGCAATATCGTGGGTTGAACCGCTATTTCTATTCGGCAGGCTTGTATCGAGGGGCAGTATCCTACCGCCTCCGCTTAATGCCGCCAGAGGCGCGGACGCACATGCTATTGCCGTGGCCACACTTCCGCCTAGGAATATCCGTCGTGAAACTGACATGTGTATTTCTCCTTAGCGAACTTCAGCGAACTTCTTGCTGTCTTGCTGGGAGAACCCGGAAAGCTGGAACCTTGGGAAAACGTTTAGGGGAAAATATGGGGGAATATGGAAGATAACCTAAGAATCCCATTTTGGGAATGAGAATCTTCTTAATCTTTCGAATCAACAGTAATCTGCCACGACTAATAAATGTTTTGCATACCGCAGACCAGAAACTTACCTTAAAACCATTACTTTCAGCCCTTACAAGTATCTTTTCTTCTTGACAAAAATTCAGCTGAGCAGCAGAGTACGTGCATAAGGATCAACTTACAAAGTCTCCTTGGATAATTTTGAGCGGTTTAGTGTGACTGTTAACGACGGATTAACAGAGATAACCCCCTGAATAACCACCTTTAACCCCACACCTTTGCGTGTGCCAGGAGAACGTCCCGTGAACCATGGGATTTGCCTACGTGTCCGCTCTATCGCCATCCTTGCTGTAATCGTTGTTTTTGTATTGCAAACATTCGCACTTGCCGCGCCCATCCAGCCGCCGGAGGCACAGCCCACCGGGCCAAAAATCTGGCTGGGGGAACGGCAACAGCTGCCTATGCAAGCTGGCGGTGCGCCGGCGGGCGCGGCGCTATTGGCCGGGCATGCTGCCATAGCTCCGGCTGCAGCGCAGCCTTTGTCGCTTACAACGGGCGACGTGGATGAGGATGGGATCACAGATCTGCTGGTGGGCTACGCTGGACATATAAGCATTCAGCGCGGAAACCTGGACGCATTTGCTCCGCAAAGCGATGCATCACTCCAGGCGATCGGGCGCGAGGAATTCCCGGCGCCGTTTCTGGCGCAGAGCTCTACGCTGGCGACGCCGGTGAATCCGGACTTTATGGCGGTAGGGCATTTCACCGGCAGCGGCCACAATGATCTGGTGATCGCGGCCAAGGGCGGAACCGCGATAGTGGTTTTTGCCGGCGACGGCAAAGGTAATTTCGCGGCGCCGCAAACGGTGGATCTTCCGGGCGGCGTGACGGCCCTGGCCGCAGGTGACTTCGGCGCTTACGGGCAATTCACCACCGTGCTTGTTGGCACAAAGGGCATTGGAAAGTCATTTTCTTTGGTTGCGATGGCCGGTTCGTCGCAGGGGCTCGCAGTAACAGGCGCCTTCCCGCTGAGCGCAGCGCCATCAAGCATCGATTTCGCCAATTTTGGCGGTACAGGCCGGGACGCCGCCTTTTTGGCGGGCGGACAGATTTTTGTCCTGCGCTCTTCCATGCAGGTAGTGCCGGTTTCCTTGCCGGTTTCTGCTCGCGCCTTTGCTCTGGGCTCGTTTATTTTTGACCGCAGCGGCGGAACGCAGATCGCCGTGCTGGCAGCCGATGGCAGCGTGCAGATCGCCGCTCGCAGCGAATTCGATCCGCGCACCTATACGGTTGAGGAATTCAGCGCGATCCGGCAGGCCAAGGTGCTTCATCAAGCGCCTCCCTTAGGTCCGCTGGCCACGTTCCCAACTCAGTGGGAGATTGTCGATACGTTCCCCGGGGTTGGCACTCTTGCCCCCGGCCAGACTCCGGTGTTTTTCCGCACGCGAGTTTCTTCCAACGGCGCTGACGATATCATGTGGCTCAACGCCGGCAATGGCCAGATGGCGGTGATTTCGCACCCCGACGTGCCGCCCGGAGCGCAGACGTTTGCTCCCGGACAGGTTTCGATCAAACCGTACACAGGCTCTCCCGTTAACGCTCTGCCTTTGCGCATCAACATAGACGGACGGCCCGGAGTCCTGGCCATCCATCAGGGCGAAGCTGCGCCTTCAATGTCCATGCCGATTCCCGATCCCACTTTTTTCCCGAATCGCTTCGACGATATCGCTCCCCGAGGCACAGCTGTCACTTGTCTCAATACCGTAGGTGTTGATGCTTCAGGCGACTGCACTCTGCGCGAGGCCGTTATCAAGGCCAATACTCCCGTTGGTACGTCGGATAACATTCAGTTGCAGGCGGGAACCTACACGCTCACGCGAGGCCGCTCCGGTGTCACGGTTGCTGTCTATGACGCACAAAACGGCACGCTGAACATCAACGATTCACTCAATATCACTGGAGCCGTGGACGGCAGCGGCAATCCAACCTCCATCATCACGTGGGGAGCTCTCACCAGCGGCATCAGCGTCGATATGATCATGTCCGTCAATGAGGACATTAACCCCTTGACGAACGCCACGGTCAGCATCTCCAACGTGATTTTTCAAAATGGCGTCAACCACGGACAGCACAGTAATGATGGCGACGGCGGCTGCATGGAATACGATACCGGCACCAGCGGCAACGCCAATCTCACGCTGACTAACGTCATCATGCAGAATTGCGCCACGCTTCAGGGCGGCGGCGGCGGCCTGGTCATCTTCAATTTCCTGGCTCACAACAACAATGGCTTCGCCACCATCAGCAATAGCACCTTCCAGAACAACTCGGCGGTAGATAACCCTTCTTCAGGTGTGGGCGGTGGAATTGCCATCAGCAATGACGCGCGCATGGTGATGACCAACAGCAAGGTGCTGAACAACCTCGCAACCCAGGTGATCGGCGGTCAAAAGGGCCAGGGCGGCGGCATTATGGCGTTCTTCCCCAACGGGACTTTCACCGGGAACCCGGAAACCATCATTCATTCGAGCACCATCTCCGGGAACAAAGCTGCGGGCTTTGGCGGCGGCATGCAGACCCAGGCGCGCTTGCAGATCGATCAGGGAACGGTGATCAGCAACAACGTGGCCGGAATAGATAGCACCAACACTCCGGTTCCGGCGCAAGACGGCGGCGGACTCTATATTAATAACTTTCCACCTGCCAGCTGTCCTCCCGGATTGACCTGTGATGCAACTCTGACCCATGTAACAATCACCGGCAATACCGCTACCGGCAACGGTGGCGGAATTTCTAACGGCAATGCGGGTGCTTTCCCCGCTGCGGGCCCTCTGACTATGACATTCAGCCGCCTGGCCGGTAATTCAGCAACCGGGGCGGGAAGCAATCTTAAGAATGGTGGCACCACCGTCAGCGCGACAGATGACTGGTGGGGCACCGACGCCGCAGCGACCACAATCAATACCAGCGGCGGCGGAACCACCACGTTCGATCCATTCATCGTTCTTACGCATAATGCCACTCAAGCAAAGATAAAGATCAATGGGACCAGCATCCTGACTGGCGACATGAGCAAGGACAACCACGGCACGGCTGTGGCCGCGGCCAATCTGGACAGGATTATTGGGCTCCCAATCACCTTTAATAATCCGGTGCTGGGGAGTATTCCCCAGGCACAGCCGGAGACGTTGAATGCAAGCGCGCAGGCCACTGCGACTTTCAACGCAGGAGGCATCAGCGGCCGAGGCTCTGCCAATGCCACTGTTGATCAGGCGGTGATTGGAGCCAACTCCAATCTAATCGCCAGTGCCACGGAAGCAGGTACAACGGCGACCATTACCACGGTCGGCACAAATAATTTTGCCGCAAACGAGACGGTGGTTATTTCAGGTGTGGGCGTGGGCGGCTACAACGGCACGTTCACTATTAACAGTGCCACACCAACCACATTTACATATACGGCTAATACGGTGGGACTGGGCGTATCCAGCGGCGGAACAGCAAACGTCGGCATCATAATTCTGGAGCCGCCGACGATCACCAAGAGCTTCGGCGCAGCCACAATTCCAGTCAATGGCACTACCACTGTGAATTTCAGCATTAACAATCCCAACGT
Source organism: Candidatus Angelobacter sp. (assembly GCA_036497385.1). Classification (GTDB taxonomy): domain Bacteria; phylum Acidobacteriota; class Terriglobia; order Terriglobales; family Acidobacteriaceae; genus Angelobacter. The sequence goes on from DASXJO010000584.1 coordinate 3,914, forward strand.
GGTTGCCATCAACGGCAGCTTTACGGATACGCTGCCTCCGGGATTGCAGGTGGCGGCAACTCCGGGCGTAGTTAATACCTGCGGAGGCACCGTTACAGCGGTTGCCGGAGCTGGCAGCATCAGCTTCAGCAACAATCTAACGCCCATCGGCATCTGCACAATTTCGGTGAACATCACCGGAACGATTGACAATAACTACACCAACAATGTCCAGATTCTTTCTGCCGACGCCGGCAATGGCAACACTTCGTCGGCGAATATCACGGTCATCAATCCGCCGAGCATCACCAAGGCGTTTGGCGCGTCGACAATTCCGCTGAACGGCACCACTTCACTCACCTTTACGCTGAACAGCACCAACGTGAACCTGACACTGAACGGCGTTGCCTTTACTGACAGCCTGCCGGCAGGACTGGTCGTAGCTTCAACGCCGAACCTGAGCAATACCTGCGGCGGAACCGCGACGGCGGTTGCCGGATCTTCATCCGTGAGCTTGAGCGGCGCAACACTGGCTCCGAACGCAAGCTGCACAGTTTCAGTGGATGTCCAGGGAACAACCGCGGGCATTAAGAACAACAGCGTCACGGCCAGTTCGACCAATGGCGGCACGGGAAA
>DASXJO010000585.1:0-4277 GCA_036497385.1 Candidatus Angelobacter sp.
GCGCTCATGCCACAATCTGCTCCGCCTCGGCTACGCCATCCCGCAGAATTTCTGAATATAAATTGATGTAATCGCGGGTCATCCGCTTTACGGAAAAGAATTCTTCCATATAGGCGCGAACCTTGGGCGCGGGGAGGTTGAGATTGCGGGCGCATTCCGCCAACTCCGCTGCGGTCTTGCGCACGTTTCCGCTTACACCTTCCTTCACCACTTCTGCAACGGACCCGCGAGGCATGGCCAAGACAGGAGCTCCACACGCCATGGCTTCAATCATAACCAGGCCAAAAGGCTCGTCCCACTGCACGGGAAAAAGCATGGCGCGCGATTTACCCAGCAGCTCTATCTTCTCTTCCATTCCCATTTCACCCACATACTCGATGAACTTGCCATCAACGTGGGGCTTCACCTTGGTTTCCCAATACTCTTTATAAATGGGCTGGATTTCACCGGCTATCTTGAGTGGGATACCGGACTTTTCAGCAATTTCAATTGCCACGTGCGTGCCCTTGGACGGCGCAATTCTTCCCAGAAAACTGAGGTACTCTCTTTTCCCATTGGGCGCCGTGTAAAGGGAAGGATCGATTCCGTGACGAATGGTCCTCATGTGGGACATGCTGAGCTTCTCGCGTTGAAAGTCACTGATGGTGACGTAGGAAACATCCGGGTAAGACTGATAAAACTCCGCCAGCGACGGATCGAACGCATGATGCACGGTGTAAACCATGGGCACGTCAATAAATCTGCCAAAACTCAAGCCCGGAGCGCTGTTTACGTGAATCAAATCTGCTTCCCGAGTGGCCTCCTTGATAGACCAGGCAAAATGGTTCAGCCCTTTGAGTGAACATTCCACCTCACGCTGTAACGGCCATTCGCCTTCAGGATAAATCCACCGCATTGGCGCATCCACCGTGGATTCACCATTGGTGTACACGACGACTTCAACTCCCTTGCGCTGAAGCCCGCAGGCCAATTCTGCAATGAATAATTCCGTACCGCCGTATTTTTTTGGAGGCACTGCGATGAACGGTGGCGCTATAAGGGCTACTCTCATATATATGATTGTCTTTTGCCGAACATTACTATGATGCGGGAACCTACTCTGGTGACGACGGGAACCCGGGTCTCGCCGGAGACAACAGCGCTCAGACTTGACACCTTGCATGAATAGCGAGGACGGTAGCTGACCAAATCTGTTCAATCAGCGTAGCGCGGATCCTGCTGGAACATTCGAAACAATGGCATCCAGTTCTTTTGCACGCAGTTGGTAGGTATGGTCGCGCAACGCTCGTGCACGCATGTTCTGGCCAATTTCTTTTGCTCTCGTCGCGGAGATATTCCGCAAACAGGAAACAATTTCCTCCGCGCCGCCCGCGATCAGTATCTCTTCTTGCGGAGCAAAGAACTGCTCAATGCCCGCCCAGCGGTCAGTGATCAGGCAGGCTCCGGCTCCGGCGGCTTCAAAGACTCGGGTGGGGGGAGAAAATCCCACACCTGCCATGGAGTCCCGGTTGATGTTCAGCACCATGCGGGCAGAGCAGTTCACGCGATTGTGATCGCCCGTGCGAACGTGGCCAATCCAGCGGACGTTGGCAGGAAGCTGCTTTCCGTCCCAGCCTTCTCCACCTAAAGCGAACTGACAATCCGGAGCAAGCTCGGCGGCAAGAAGAAAGAACTCTTCCACCCGGCGCTCACGGTCCGGCAAACGATGTCCCACGAACAGCAGGTCACAGGCCAGAGCCGGGTCCGGCGGAACAGGATGGTGCGTTTCGGGATCAAGCGCGTTGTAAATAGGGTGGCAATTCGCGGCGCCAAGTCGCCGATAGTGATCCACAACCGGCGCACCACCGCCGTAGGTAAAAATAAAATCGTATTTGGGAATCAGCGCGCGAAACGCATCAGCGCGGTTGTTTTCTACACGCGACAAAGTGGCAGGCGCATCCACGTCCCAGAAAGCAACCCTGGTTCTATCGGATTGGCACTCCAGAATTTCTTCTTCCAGCAGCTCATCGAATACACCCACACCGCTGTGCTTCACCACAAGGTCGCACGCGGCGGCCTGCTTCAGCAGCGCGGGAATATCATTCGTATCTTTGTAAACAACTGTGTTTACGTAACTGAAATCGCCGGCGTCACGGTTTTGCAGACGGCCATAAGCATCGGGCTCGGCAAATGTAATTTGGTGTCCAAGCGCGTTCAGCTGCTTGTAAATGCCTCGATAATACGTAGCCGCGCCATTCCAATACGAAGAGGTAATGCTGGAGCCAAAAACGAAAATCTTCATCGCGAAATCTCCTGGCAGATTTCCATAAGCTGTTGCGCTCTGTGCGCACAAGTGTGGCGCTCACGGATGGTTTTGAGTCCATTTTCAGCGAGCTGGTAGCGAGCCTTTCCGTCGCGACGCAGATGCCGCAGCTGTTCGGTCATTTCAACGCCGTCATTCACTATTAAATAGTCTTCGCCGGGGCGAAAGAGGTTCTCCTGGTCCGTCCAAGGCGAGCATACGAGCGGAATACCGCAAGCCAGGGCCTCAAACACTCGGATGGTTGGGATCCCAGCAAGACCATTGGCATATTCACGTCGCGGAATATGCACGCTAACCGCGCTTTCCGCATAGACCTGCGGCGAAAGAAGATTCGGTAAATACCCGCGATATTCAATGTTTGCGCTCACCAGTTTTTGCAGCGCAACGTCGGGGTAGCGGACACCATGAACCACCACGTGCAGTTCCGGCAGGTCCAGAGCCGGCTGGATAAGAAACTCTTCAAGTTCGGCGGCGCGCTCATCGTCCCCCCAGTTGCCGATCCAAACCACGTCAATCTCTTTGCGGCGCTGGATAGGATGGAACTGCTCCACGTCAGCGGCTTCATGAAAAGTCCATGCCCGGTTTACGCCAAAACCATCGACGTATATACGCCGGATGGCCTCGCCAAACGCGAGCACGCCATCCACCAGGTGCAAATGGAACTTAAGAATTTCACCGGCGCGGGTGTGGGCGCGATGATGGCTGTCATGAAACAGCGCAAGGAAACCGAATTTTTTCTTCAGCGCGAGCACCTGGTTCACCACCTGCGGGTCATTCCATTCATGCAATAAAACCAGGTCAGTCTCTTTCAGTTCCTCTTCCAGAAAACGGGGAAACTCGGCGTCTCCGGACTTATAGAAACGGATATCGAGTTCAGGATAAGCTCGACGGAAAGAATCAATGGCCTCAATGGCGCGCTCACCTTCCTGCTTCATCAAGTTGGTAAGCGACCATGAAGTCAATTCCTCATAACAGCGCACCGTGTGGCCCATACGGACGAGCTCACGCATCAGGCCGCGCAGAAAATGGGCATTGCCATGGTTCCAGTCAGAGACCATGGAGTGGGCAAACAGCGCGATATCGAGCTTTTGATTCATGCGCTGAGTGCCTGCGCTGGGGCCAGTTTGTGATAAAGATTTCTGTAGCCTGTGACCATGCGATCAGCGGTGAAATGCTGCCGGGCGTGGCGAAGCGCCATATTCCCGTGGCTCAGGCGCAAAGCACGATCGCTCTGCACGCGTACCAGCGCTTCAGACAAGCTTTCCGGATCATTGTTGCGGAAGAAAATTGCAGCGCCTTCCCAGAGCTCGCAGAATGTGGGTATATCGCTGGCAATGATGGCACACCGTGAGAGAGCCGCTTCCACCGGGGCCAAGCCGAACGGCTCATACTGTGACGTTGCTGCATAAATTCCCGCGCGCGCCAGCGTTTGTGTGATCTGGCGCTCGTCCTGCTGTGGATCAAGGGAGATGTTCGGGCTGATGGTTTCGGCCACAAAGGAATGATTTTGCAAATCAGGATGGCGATCACAGCCGACGATGCGCACCGATCCGGGCATCTCCCGCTTCAACAAAAGCGCGACGTTCTTTCCGCTGTCCCAGAGCCGCCCCAAGGTAACGGTGGTTTCCTGTTTGCCGATATACGGATTAAACAAAGACGGGCTGCGGCCATTGTGAATTACAGCGCCGGAAGCAAGCTTGCCGTAATAAAGCTGAACCTGTTCCAGCATCCAGCGGGATGGCGCCACCACAGTTGTGGCTTCCCGCAGCCCACGCGTGACGATCTGGCGGTACCAGCGCAGCCACTCAGTTTCCGGCGGCAACTGGCGATGAACGGACATCCACCAGCTCACAACATCACTGTGCGCAACCACCACGCGCGGAACATCGCAAGGCAACGCCCCATAATAAAACTGGCTGAAGTGCAGAAGATCAGGGCGGCTTTCCTCGATAGTGGCCAGGAGATATTGGGAGGA
>DASXJO010000586.1:0-10531 GCA_036497385.1 Candidatus Angelobacter sp.
CCTCATGCGGCGCTCCGTTTAAAGCCTCGCTGGGCCGCATCTGAAATCAAAGTTGCGCAGACGGTAACAAATGTAACCACCATGGTCAGGTTCACCAGCAACGGCAAATCGCGGGCCTGAGCTGCTTGCCACGCCAACTGCCCAATGCCGGCAACGTCGCTTACAACTTCAATGGGCAGCAGAACGCCAATTCCAATGCTGATGGAAACGCCCACCAGAGCAATGATCTGCGGAAATGCAATCGGCGCAACGTGCCACGCTAAAACCCGCCATGGCCCAGCGCCTTTTGCGCGCGCCGTAAGCACGTGCGGCATTTCGCTGCTCTGTTGCAAAAGGTTTTGTGCGTAACGATAAATTTTTGGGAATACCAGCAAAGCAGCGGCAAAGGCCGGAGGCCATCGCAATAATAAGAAGACCAGCGCCAGCGCAGCCGCTGGAGTGGAAATAAACGTTCCACTCAGCCCATTGGCAAGAAAGTTCAGTGCCGGGATGTCCCATATTTGTGCGGCAATTGCCAAAGCCAGTCCCAGCAGCCAGCCCACCGCGAGCGCAAATGCCAGGTTCATCACTGTGGTTGGCAGCCGTTCACGCAGAAGTTCTTTCACAGGCTGATTTAGTGAGCGTGAAGTGCCCAGATCGCCCCGCATGAGCGCCGCAAGATACTGGGCATAAAAGCGTGGAATATTAGCATCCGCCAAGTGTGCTCGCCGAATGGCCTGAATGCTCTGTGCTGAAAGGCCGGAATTAAGTTCCTGGTCGTCAGAAGAAAAGCCAGGCGCAATGCGCATGAGCATGGCTCCCGCAAAGCTCGCCATGAGCATGACTGCTACGAGCCGAAGAACGGCCCCACTGCAGAAGCGCAGCATTTTATCCAGCCACCGCGTCACGGACAGCAGCTGGCCGTTTTCCGTCCGTCAGTGCGGTAAATACTTTAAGAATTTTGTGGTGTTCCTGTTTTTGGATGTACATGCGCCGGTCCGCTTCCGCCAGAAGTTTCTCGGCGTCCACTCCGTCTTCCGGATAAATCGCGCATCCCACGCTCAATGAAAGCCATTCCACGCCACAGATCTCACGGCCGGCACCGCCGGCCAGCTCACTCAGGCAGATACCGCGTGCTTCCGCAGCCGACGCGCTCAGTCCCGGTGCGACAATCACAAATTCGTCACCGCCCATACGCGCAACGTAGTCATATTCGCGGCAGGAGCCTTGCAAGGTCTCAGAAAAGTGCCGCAGAATGCGATTGCCTTCAAGGTGGCCAAACCGGTCATTGATCTTTTTGAAGCCGTCCAGGTCACAAACCATTACGGTCAAAGAAGTATCCAGACGTTTACAGCGGGCCAGCTCGCGATCAAGGTGGATAAACAGGGAACGCGCATTCGGCAATTCAGTTAGATAATCTGTTGTGGCCGAACTCTCTGCTTCCTGGAAAGCAAGAGCGTTCTCAACCGAAAGCGCAACTTTTGAGCTGATCGCCAGCAAAATGCGCAGATGGTCAGAAGTATATGCATCTGCGTCAGAATGATAGAGCGTCAGCACTCCCACCACGCCTTGCAAACCCTCCAGCGGTATTGAAATGGCAGAATGTAGAGGACTGAACCGATTCGAATCGTGCAAGTAGCCGTGTTCCAGCGCCGGGTTGCCGTTCAGCATCGGCTTACGATTTTGCGCCACCCATCCGGACAAGCCTTCTCCGAGCGGGATTCGCAGCGCTGCAAACAAACGGAAGTTGTCTCCGTTCACATATTCCGGAAGCAGCTCATTTCCACGGACAATGTAGGTTGCAATGGCGTCATAGGGCACAAGGCGCTTCAGCCGTCCACTGAGCACAGAAAGAGTCTCGCTCAGGCTGAGCGAGTTGCCCAGGTCCTGTGTAAGCTCAAAGAGGGTCTGTGCTTCATGGCGCGCTGCGGCGATAGATGAAAGGAAAGCAGCCTGGTTCCCGGTGTCATTGGCTTTGTCGATTGCAAACCCATTCGCTGGAGCTTTACCGCGCTGGACTTTAACATCAGTCGAGAGTTTCTGGCGATCCGGAACTAGCGAGTGCGAATGAACAATGGCTTCCAGCTCTTTGTAGCTGGATTTCAGCAGGTTCACAATTTTCGGATCATAGGCCTTGCCCGCCTGATCCGCGACCCATTGCATAGCATCATCCAGAGGCAGCGCTTTGCGATACTGGCGGTCCGTCGCCAACGCATCCAGGCAATCTACGGCTGAAAGAATTCTGGCGCCAATGGGAATTTCTTCTCCCTTCAGCCCGTCAGGATAGCCGGTTCCGTCCCACCGCTCATGGTGCGCGCGGACAATTGGGACCACCGGATACGGGAAATGAACGCGCTCCAATATCTCTGCGCCCACTACCGGATGGATCTTCATTTTCTCGAACTCTTCAGGCGTAAGCTTGCCCGGCTTGGAAATGATGTGCTCAGGGACCGCGAGTTTGCCGATGTCATGCAGCAATGCGGCAGCGCGTAACGCTTCAACTTCGTCTACGGAAAGGTCGAGCTTCTTCGCCAACTGCACGGCGTAAACGCGGACGCGCTCCAGGTGGTCATGCGTGGTCTGGTCTTTAGCTTCAATGGCCAGCGCCAGCGCTTCAATGGTGCGCATGTGCAGCGCCGCCATCTCGGACACGTGGTTTTTCTCATTCTCCAGTTTGCCCAGGTAGAGACGATAGGAGCGATAGATCACGAACATCGCGGGCAAGGCCAACAATGTGGGTTGCCAGCCTACTTTTTGCGTGAGCCATCCAAACATCGCGGCCAGCGCGCCGCCGGCAAGATAATAAGGTAGCGACCAGAAATAACATTCAGTCCAGATCTTTTGCAGCCGCTTATTTTCCGTCATGGCGATGATGGTTGCCACCGGAAGTGTATTGAAAAGAAAATAGACCGCGGCTGACAGCATCAGCAGAAAAGCGGCATTTGGATGCAGGCGCGCGGACCATGGCCCGTGAAAAGTAAAATACGCGGCCGCTATGGCCACCGCCGCACTGGAAATGTTAAACAGCACTTGCTCAATACGGGGCCATCGCCGTTTGGTGATCAGGCATTGGGCCAGAATCGCGGAACATCCCAGAATGAGCGTCTCAGTAAAGGTCAGCTGAGCAATGCTCAGCAGGATAAAGAGGAAATTGACTGAGATGGTTCCAGTAATCTCCGGAAGTTCTACTTTGAGTCTTGATGCAAGCAGCGCGGTGAGCAGATAGGCGATAAACTTGGGCAAGTCGTCAATCTTCCACGCAAGTCCGCCATAGACTGCCGTAGCCAGTCCTGCCAGGCAAATTGCGTAAAGAAAGATTCGCGCTTGCTTCGACATGCTTTTCCGTCTCCGTCAATGCTATGTAGGCAACTGCTGGGCCAAACGTGCAACGAACGGTGTTTCCGCTTGTTAATTCAACGTCTTAGCGATCTGCCGTTGGAGGCGAACTCGGCTCTATGCCTTACATCCCTGCGACATTCCTGTCGCAGCCCCGGAGTCAACGGCGCACTAAATTGTCACAACCAAGCCTTCCCAAAACGGGACTGTGACATGCGCAGTTTAGCCTGATATACCCGGAAAGAGCATTGGATAAAGCTGAAGTTGAGGAACTTAAGTAATCATTGCCTCCACTTCTTCAATTGCGGGTGTGACGAACTTGTCCCATCATGGGCAATAACGAGTGACAAATGCGCGCCAGTCTGCCCATTGCGTGCATATATATGTAGGGGAGAAGATTCTGTCGACCGCCGTTCACAATCCGTGTGAGTTGACCAGTCAGATTGTTCGCAGTGACGCTTTAAAGCGAGTGATGCGGCTGGTTGAGCAGGTAGCCTGTCATCCGGCTGCGGTCTTGATCGTGGGCGAAACTGGCACGGGTAAGGAAATGATTGCCCGCTCCATTCACAGTCATTCGCTTCGCTGTAACAAGGCCTGGGTGGACGTAAACTGCGCCGCCATCCCTGAACATCTGGTTGAAAGCGAACTCTTTGGATATGAAAAGGGCGCGTTCAGCGGCGCTGACGCGCAAAAAATTGGCTACTTTGAAATGGCCGATGGCGGCACTCTTTTCCTGGACGAAATTGGAGACCTTGACCCCAAAGTGCAAGTCAAGCTGCTGCGAGTTTTGGATGGCGTGCCTTATTACCGCCTAGGCGGAAATAAGAAAGTCAGCGTGAATGTACGCGTGGTGGCAGCCACCAACCAGAACCTGGAAGAATTGGTCCGCGCCGGCCGTTTTCGCAATGATCTTTATCATCGGCTTGCGGAATTTAAGCTGGAGATACCGCCGCTGCGTGAGCGACCGGAAGACCTGCTGGCAATTGCCGAACAGATTCTCCAACAGCATCACCCAAATTCACGTTTTTCAAACGACGCTGTAAGTGCGCTGCTCACGCATGAATGGTCCGGGAACGTACGCGAGCTTCGTAATAGCATCTTTCGCGCGATTATGCTGGCCAAGAATGCTGAAGTGGAAATTACCAGCGTGGATCTGAAGCTCAATCGCGAGAGCATGCCGGGCAACGGCAAGAATCCATTGAATCGCGATCTCGACCAGGTAGAGCGGCAGATTGTATTTGACATGTTGGACCGTTGCGGCGGCAACCAGGGCAAAGCGGCTGAAGCGTTGGGAATCTCTCGCCGCACTCTGCTTCGTAAGTTGAAAGCATATCGCGAAAATGAAAGTGAAACAGCCGTGGGCACCCTGTGCGCAGAGCAGCAACGCTACTATCGCAAGCAGACCAGTGCACCCATTCAGTTAACGCACGGCGAAGAATCAATGGAAGCCAACTTATTGAACATCAGCCTTGGTGGCGCCGGAGTTTCCCTCCATAAGATCCTGGGGCAGGGTGAGGCCGTGATAATTCGTTTTATCGTGCCTGAAACCGATGTGCAGGCCGAATTGCACGGTCGCATTGCATGGGCGAATAAAGAAGGGCACCACGGTATCCAGTTTGGCGAAATACCTTCCGAGATTCGCGCCCATCTCCAGCGCTGGTTCCAGTCAGAAATGAAGAAAGACGGCTGGCGCGAAGAACTGGCCGGCTGATCGCCCTCCCATATTTTTAGAATTGTGAAAAGTCCGCCTTGCGCCGCTGCATGAACGCCATCATGGCTTCCTTGGCTTCCGGACCTTGCAAGAGAGCGGCAAATTGTTCGGTCTCTTTTGCCATTGCCTCAGCAATCGCGTTGGCCGATCCACATTTCAACAAAGCTTTCGTTATACGCAACGCCGCAGGCGGTTTTTCCGCGAGTTGCCGTGCTTTTTCCTTCGCCATGGTGAGCAGTTCATTGCTGGCGAGCACCGTGTTCACGATTCCCAACTCATGTGCCGTCCCCGCCGTGAATGGTTCGCCAAAATACAGAAGCTCCGCTGCCTTGCGATGTCCCATCAGTGCAGGCAAAAGCGTGCTGGAGCCCGCTTCAGGACACAGGCCCAGATTGACAAAAGGAAGCTGAAAGCGCGCGTCTGAGGATGCGTAAACAAGATCGCAGTGCAACAACATGGTGGTGCCGATGCCGACGGCCACGCCTCCTACCGCCGCAATCACTGGCTTTTGCGCAGCTGCTAATGTTTGCAGATAAAGAATGGCCGGACTTGTCTCCCCCGGCTTGGCATTGGCAAAGTCCACGAGATCATTTCCTGCGGTGAAACAGGCCTCTGTTCCCGTGATCAAGACCACACGAATGTTTGGGTCGGCATCGGCTTGCTTCAGGGCTTCAATCATGCCCAGATACATGCCGCGAGTTAAAGCGTTCTTTTTCTCCAGCCGGTCTAGCCGAACTGTGAGTATCCTGTTCTCCACCGAGACAACAATATGCTCCGCCATTCCAAACTCCTGGCGATCAGATTTAATTGCTATTCAAAGATGGTGACAAGGATACGCTAAGAACGGTGAATAGCGTTTTTGAAGAAGGTGCAAAAAACAAATTGCAGGCTGCGACCGCTTCCCTTCTGGTTGCGGACAATTTTGCAAGGAGAAGGTAAGTTAGGTCGCGCCTGCTTCATGATCTTGAGCGAGGGTTGTCGCTCAGGACAATCACTCCGTACGCAAAGCCAGCATAGGCTCAGTATTCGCGGCTCTGCGGGCAGGAATCACCGCTGCGATAAACGCCGCAGCCGCCAGAACAATGGTGGTGATCACCAAGACAAATGGATCGTGGGATTTCACTCCGTAGAGTTGGCTGGCAATGACGCGACCACCGAAAATCGTGACCGGAATGCCGATAGCCAAACCGATACCGATTTGAGCGAATGCGCCGCGCAAGACCATCGCCAACATATTCAAGCGATCTGCGCCAAGAGCCATGCGAATCCCGATTTCACTTGTCCGTCGTTCCACGGTGTACGACGTGACGCCATAAAGACCAATCGAGGCCAGAATCAACGCCAATATTCCGAAGAATGAAGTCAGCTTGGCAATCATCGCCTGTTGCATGAAGTTCGCCTTCACCTGCACGGCAAAGCCCTGAAAATCGATCACTGCCAGATCGGGGTTAATCTGCGATAACACGCGGCGGATTTGGGTTTCAAGTCCAGACAGTTCTCCGTGTGTCTGGATTTCAATTGCGTTCAGGTACCGCGAGCGGTCCTCAAACTGTTGGTACCGCGGATCAGGGTTGTGCGCGCTTTGTCCCTGGGCCAGGAAATACATGGGGCGCATCTTGCTCGTCGCTCCCCAGTAATTCGTGTCTTCAGTCACTCCAACAATCTCGAATGCGCCTGGATGCTTCAAGTCATCGCTGAAATGTTTTCCGATGGCGTGCCCATCCTTAAAATATTTTTGTTCGAAGAAGCGATTTACCAGCGCAACGGCGCGCGTTGTCGGCGTGTCCTGCTCATTGATGGCCCGGCCTTCAACGATCTTTGTTCCAATCGTATCGAAATAGCCGGGGCTCACACGCAGCCATGATGCGCCGTGGTCAGGCGTTCCAGGCGCTGGCGGCGGGTCTCCCTCAATGTAAACGCCTTCGCCCCAATTATCGCCTTCCATTGGGCTATAAAGTGAAAAGCTGACTTGCTGGACACCAGGAATAGCGCTGATATTTTCCTTGAGCCGCCGGTAAAGAGGATCTAGTGTTTCCGATTTATATCCGGCCATTTGCGGATCAATGTGCAAAATGTATCGATTGGTGGTATCAAAGCCGAAATTGCGATGTTGCATGTTGTTCAAGCTTCGAGTCAAAAGGCCGGCAGCACATAGCAACACCAGTGAGAGCGCGGCCTGCACTATCACCAGCGATTTTTGTCCCAATGTGCCTTTACGTCCGGTGGAGCGTCCGGCGCCACGCAAAACTTCAGCAGGATTTGCACTGGCGGTCATCCATGCAGGCGCAATTCCGAACAGGATTCCGGTTAAAACCGAGGTTCCGAATGCAAACGCAAGGACTGGCAGCGACGGCATAGCGTCAATGGGCACGTAGTCATTTCCAAAAGCCAGCCGCAGGATCATCTTTGATCCGGCAAAGGCAATCGCAATCCCTGCCAAACCGCCCATCATGGCCAGAACCACACTTTCCGTAAGCGCCTGCCGTACCAGAGTGGCGCGCGAAGCGCCCAGGGCGGAACGTACCGTGATCTGCTGCTTGCGAGCGGTGGCACGGACCAGCATCAGGTTGGCCAGATTGGCACACGCAATCAACAGCACGAACGCTGAAATCCACATCAGCAGGTGCAGCCCGTCCTGATATTCCTCGCGCATCCGTTGCACGCCGCCACCTCCGGGAGAAAAATGCAGCGTCTGCTTGGGAATAAGAGTTTTACCGCGTTCTTCAACCTTGCTTTCCGGGCTCATCAAGAATTGGCGTAGTTCAACTTGCATCTGCGCTTCCATGGACTTTGTGTCCGCGCCCGGCTTGAGGCGCCCAATCAGATCGAGCCAGTCCAAGGCCGCATCGTTCAGCACACCAACAGCCGGTTCAATCACAGGCTCAGCATTGAGCGGAAGCCAGAATGAAGGCGGATTGCTCTGCACCCTGTCTCCGAAAAATCCGGGCGGTGCAATGCCCACCACCGTGACAGGTTGCGAATTCATGACAAACGAAGTTCCTACAATTGAGCGATCACCTCCGAACTTTTCCTGCCATGTCCGGAAGCTCATTACCGCCACCATCGGCGCTCCCTTGTTGTCGTCCTGGGGCGAAATCATCCGTCCGGCATAGGCGGGAATTCCAAACGTGGAGAAATAGTTCCCAGAAACAAACTCACCCCGATAAGACTCAGAAGGCTTGTTGTTGCCGCTCCAGCGCACTCCCATCAGGCTGTTCCCGGCCTGCATCGCCGCTAATTCCTCAAAGCCGGGGGTGTGCTCCTTAAATTGCTTGTATTGCTCAAAGGAAAAGAGAGTCCAGTTATCCTGCATCCCGCCATTAATACAGCAGTTTTCTTCATTGCCCACGCGCACAAGTTGTCCGGGCTTGGATACTGGCAGCGACTTGAGCAACACAGCATGCACCAGCGTAAAGATTGCGGTCGTCGCTCCGATTCCCAATGCCAGCGTTAGCACGGCCGTGGTCGTAAATCCTGGGGCTTTTCTGAACTGCCGGAGAGCGTAACGAATTTCTTCAAAAATCTGCATTCAATGGTCCCTTGGTCTGAATTCGCGGTTTTTTGCTGCAAAAACGCTGTTGCGAGAAAAGGGTGTTGGGAGACATAAGCCAATTTCATCAACAGATGTCCCACCGCTCCCTTTGAAAGGTATATACGGCTGCTGGCGAAAAAGGTTTCTAACTTTCTTTTGCCATCTGGATGAATTTGTCTTAGTTCGAGCTGATCAAGGATGTCACTTCTGATCAAGCGCATGAAAGATTCGCGGAGGTTCAATTGCAAGTTGGCGGACGCCGTACCAAGCTTGATTGGGTCGAAACCTCTGAGGGGACTTTTAACTCTTGAGTCGACCCTATCGTCCCAAGTCATGATCCGTACTCATAACCACGGATGCACGTGATCTGCGGATCGCCGAAAGATGAGTGTGGGCAAGAATCAAAAACTGATGAGCGTCTGAAATGATTCCGTGTCGAATAGCTAAGGACCGCTTCGATAAATGATCTACTGAACAGGCAGGCTTTGCTTGCACGCGCCGCTCGGATGGACTCAGGGAGATATGGTAAACTGCTAAGGAACTAACGGTTTTGCCCCCTCGTTCAATGGTAGGACAGCTGCCTCTGGAGCAGCCTATCGGGGTTCGAATCCCTGGGGGGCAGCCAAACAATCTCTTCACCTTCAGTACTTTGCGCGTCGTGCGAAAAAACTTCTTCCGATTCCCTGCTCGGCAATTGCGCCCTGTTTGCGTCTGTTGCCGCCACTTTTTGGGGAGCGCTGTCGAGAGTGCCAGTCCAAGCCACTTCGCGCTCCGGATCAGGTGACCGTAGACATCGATTGTGACCCGTATGCTACGGTGGCCCATCTGCTTCTGAACCGGAGAAACTCCGCGGCTGAATCAGTGAGAACTGAAGGTATGGCGCAGATCGTGGAAGCGGAACTTCTGGAGACAGCCTCTCCAGAGCTGGCTCTATCCTCTGACTCTCCGAACTGAACATCGCCCCACTTCAAGGCAATCAATTCGGTCTTGCGGAGTCTGTACCGAAGAGGTGTGAACAATCGAGCCGAATCATCAGGGCGATTTCGTATGTTGACGTTGTAAAAAGGTCAGAAAAATTAATGTGTGCGCAAGATTCTGCTAATATATGCCTGTCATGGTGGTTAGGCGCAGATGTGTCCTTTCCTAAGGTTTGAAAGACTAGGACAAAAATGCTCTTGCTCTCGCATAGATCGTTGCGCGGCATTGTTCTTGGCCTCATGTTTTTTCTGGCTGGGAGCGCTTCCTGCTGGTCCGACTCTTACGATCCGGATCCCTATGACAATATTCCTCCTGTCGTTACGGTTGATTTCAATTATGTTGTGCCCAGCACCACCTCGGTGCGTGTCCCTAGCATCCAGGTAAACGCCCCACAACGCGTCAGCGTAAGGACCAATCGGCTACAGACTTTTGCGACACCGCAATGTTTCCTCAATTATTTCAGCGCTTCGCCGCTTCGCCAGACTCCGTCGAATCTGTTAATGCCCCTCAGACGCTAGACCTAAATCCAACTCTTGAGCTGAAGGCACGTTCCGAGTCTACTTAGAGCAAATTCAGAAATGTTTTTGGCAGAACTAATCCCATCGCAAATGCGATGCATTTGCCAACACATTCACACTCGGATTTTCTCGTTGGCGATTTCACAATGCGCTCGCCACGTGCTAACCAAACTACAGCAAGCTCAAGATTGATTTCTTCACCGCCCTTTGCGGGTGATGAGGAACGCCGGAATCGGGCTTCCGGCAAAAGGTCGGGCACCGGCACTGGTAGCCGGCTGGGCACCGCGCATCAGCCAAAACCGGGCGTCGGTGCCCGACTATTTAATAACGAATGCCAATGCCACGGCTTCACCAATGCCAGACGAGGCTCCGGTGATCCATACGCGGCGGTCTTTAAAGTCCATCAGTCCTATTTAGCTCCGGCCAGGTCCAGAGTGGCGCTGAAAAGGAATTGCACAAATTTCCCGAACCCAGCGA
>DASXJO010000587.1:0-2058 GCA_036497385.1 Candidatus Angelobacter sp.
GCTCGGACTTCAGCCTCCAGTTGCCTTGGATCCACTCCACTCGGGATATAAAGCAGAAACACCATCTGGCCCTTGTCCTCGTAGAGGGCGGAACTTTGAAGCCGGCACTTGTGGGAGATGAGCAACGATTGCACCGTACCAAAGACCGGCTTCGGATCCTCTTGGTCGTCGAGTCGGATTCTCACCCGGCAGCTCGAGTGCGAATCAAGCCAGTAGACGAGTACCCAACTGAAACCGGTAACGAAGACTGCCATCGCCCACGATCCCATCCCACACGCCAGCCCGACTACCACGACCATGATTGCTTTGCCGGTGAGTTTCGGATTATCGAGCAAGGTCCGAAATCGCAGCAGCGCGCCGATACCGAAGATGACAAACGCTAGCGTTTGGCTGGTCCCGCTTAGTTCAGCGACCACCGCCCCGACAACGCCAAGAAGTATCAGTGCCTTGCGTTCCTCAAGGTCGGCAAGCGGATCCATAAGCGAAGCGCGCCGCGGATGCCACGCGATTGCATATGCGCAGCCCACTGCCAGGCTAAGGCTGAGGAACAGCCGCAGAATGAATTCCGGATGGCCGAACTGCTCGACGCTTTGCTGGATCGACACCCACGAATTGCCCTTGGGATCGATACCTCCAGTGGGTCCCGCCTTGGCCATCTCTTCCGCTGGGTTGGCACCCAGCGCTGCCGACGACAACACGCATACAAGACCAATAACAGCGACCGCCGCGATTACGCGCAGCGCCCATCCGAGATGGCGATTAAAGCGAAAAAGACGTACCGGCATTCTTTACGGGTTTCGTACCAAAACCATATTCCCTCCCGACCAGGCTGCGGTATAGGAATAGGTGTGGCCAGCTTGTACAGTCACGGTTGCTTTCCCGGGTCTGGCACCACTGGGATTGGGATCAACCCGGGCCATAATGTGGTGCTGGCCTGCCGGCAAGTAGCCACTGTAGCTTCCGCCCTGAGTAAAGCTTCCTACGTCCTTGCCATCGACGGACAAGGTAAGGCTGAGATTTTCTCCAAAATTTGCCACCCGGGTAACGACCAAATGACCTGAATTCGCAGGTATTGGCGCCGTCGCCTGGTTGGTTGCGCACCCGGTGAAGATCAGGCCGGCGCAGGCCAGACTGACGATGTAAATGATTGAACTATATTTTTTCATGTTTTGGGACTCCTGTCGTTTTGGATGCGCCCATCTTGTTCGTCAGAAACTCGTACGTCAATAAGACTTTAGGGCAATTGCCGGATGGAAGACGCTTAGCCTAAAACGGCACCGGTCCCCCCATTGGTCCCCAGACTCCTTCCCCTCCGCCCCATAGACTCCATTGCATCGCCGAATCCTGGTACATCTCGGCGGTTTCGAGATTCTCCCTGGCAAGCTTATTTTCAGCGCGGAGCTGTTGGTAAGCCTGGTACTCTTTAGGTCCACCGATGTAGGCCTGGTTGTGAGCCGGGTCAGGGAAGATGTAGTAGGTTTTCTTCCCTTTGTGGATCATGGTTACCTTGCCGGGCGCAAGGTTTTGGAGCTTTTGCTGGTGCGCGGCCGTCTTGGGAGTAATGACTTTGAAGCCGGAGGCCACTAGCATGCTCTCTCGATTCTGCACATGGGTCTGCGTGGTGGCGCAGCCGAATAACAATGCTGTGCATGCAGCCGCGATACTGCTGAGGAAGATACGTCTTATTGGTTTCATTTCTTTTGTGATCTGTTTGTTAATACTGCTTTTCTGAGGTCAATTTTGCCGTGCCTGCGGTCAGATGTCTATAGGACTTTAGGGCTATATTCGTCTCGAGTCGTTAATCCGAATCGCATTCGAAGAACGCTGCTTGCGCGTTTCACAACCGACGCGAGCCCCTTACTTCACTAACTCAATCTCGGTCGGCCGCGAGGTCTTGTCGAAGAAGGACTCCTTCTGGCTGTGGAGGCGCAGAAATATCCTACACCTCCAGTGCTTCGAGTGGAACGCCAAGCCACTTCGCGGCGGCGGCGCGTTCCGTAAACAGCGAAACATGCAGTGGCGAATGGTCGGTCAACATGGCGTGCAATTTTGGGTAGT
>DASXJO010000588.1:0-6470 GCA_036497385.1 Candidatus Angelobacter sp.
GCTGCGGTGAGCGGTGCAATCCTGGATGAATACAATGATCCGGTGCAGGACGTGGAGATCAGGCTGATGGCAGCGCAGATGCGCCTTGGCCAGATGTATCTGCGGCTGGCGGCGAAAGCAACTACCGATGACCGGGGGGAGTACCGCATCCCCGGGCTCCATCCGGGAAAGTATTATGTGCTGGCGGAATACAAATCCAAAGCTCTCACAACGCTGGGCTCAATCGTGGAGAACGTAAACGCATTGCAGACAATGACAGACAATCTCGGCCGTCCATTAACGATTGAGATGCCCAAGGTACCCGACCCTCCGTACACATATGCGCCGCTGTTCTATCCGGACACGACCGACTTTCGACAAGCCCAGAGCCTCAAATTGAATCCGGGCGATGAGATTGCCGCAAATTTTCTGCTGATCAGCGCTCCCGTGGTTTCCATACGCGGCAAGGTCACAAACGGAATGACGGGACAGCCACCGAAAGGCGCATCGGTCTCCGCCTTCTGGACAACGTATATGGAGGGCGACGGGGTTCCGGCGCTGGTTTCCTCGCAAGACGGCTCGTTTGAGATCCGCGGCGTTGCACCGGGAATTTATACGGTGCGGGCCGGCTTCACTGAAGACAATCAGTCGTATGCCGGCGAGCAGACCGTGGAAGTGAGCGATCAAGGCGCGCAAAATGTGCAAATTGCGGCTCTCCCGGATTTTGTGGCTGCAGGTCATGTCACGGTTATCGGCGATGTTCAGAAGCCCAAGCGGGTTTTGATCGAGTTTGCCGGAGAAGGACTAACACCACGGATACGCGCCACCGCTAATGTTCCCGAATTCAAATTTGAAGCGCAGTTGCGTCCGGCGCGCCGATACTATGCTGTGGTCCGCAACCTGCGGGAAGACTACTACTTGAAATCATTGGCGATTGCAGGCCATGAATTGCCACCCGACAATGTGGTGGTGAGTGGGATACGCGGGGACATGGAAATTGTATTGAGTCCACGCGGCGCCCAGATTGAAGGCGCCTTATTTGGCGCCAAAGACGAGCCTACCCGCGGCTCAATTCTGCTAGTGCCCGACGTTGCTCAACCGGGGCCGCCGGATTTGTATCGCCGCACCAGCGCCGACTCAAAAGGGAAATTCTCTCTTCGTGGAGTGGCTCCCGGGAGCTATCGGCTATTGGCGTTGGAAAGCGTAAACCTGGACGCCGAAATAAACGAGCCGGACTTTCTCAGCAGGATTGGCAATCGGGGGCAGGCATTGATCATAGAGGAAAATGGAAAATATTCTGTAGTGCTGAAGCTGGAGGGCAGTACAAATCAAAATTGATTCCTCGTCAGATCGCTTGCTGCCTGTTTTGTTTAATTATTCTGGTCATCGCTACAGAGAGCAATTAATTCCAGAGCTGCTCTAGCGAATCCAGTAGACCCTCGAAAAGAAACACAAGGTCCCTCCGGCCTACTCGCGCGCTGATAACGGCGCGCGCTCGCTTGACGCCCGTCGGGATGACGAATTGAGAGAATTACACTGAAATAAAACCGCGTTAGCTCCAGATGATGGCTCATCGATCTGTGCAGGAGTAACGCGATCCCCGTACATGTCCCAACGTGTCTTGGACGCGGCGTAAGATCGACGCATAATCCTGGCTGGTTCGGATCTCAATTTGTAACGGAGACGCAAGTTTATGAAGCTGATTCGAGTGGTGCTGGCCGGATTCCTGGTTTTTGCCGTGAGCGCCACGGCGCTGGAAAAGCATGATCGAGACAGGGACGACGATTCACGGCATGGACGAGATCATCATGACGACTGGGACCGCCATGACCACCATCGCGAACATGACGCACATTTCGTCCGCTATGAAGAACACGAAGGGCATCATCACAGGCGCATTCCGGAAGACCACTTCCGGGCACATTTTGGACGTGAACACTGGTTTCGCATTGGCCACCCGGTAATTATCGCGGGGCATCCGCGCTTCCAGTATGACGGGTATTGGTTTGTTGTTGGCCGTCCGCTGCCGCCCGGCTGGCGCTACACTGACACGGTTTACGTTGACTACGTCAATGACGGCTACTACATGTGCAGCCCGGCACATCCGGGGATCCGCGTATCAATCGACATCTTATAGCGCCGTTTAAGCCGGCATTCGTCGGCGTTTAAAAACCTATGGCCGTTGTTGCGGAGAACCTGCCGCCAACGGCTCAATAGGCACCGGGAATCAAGGCGTTCATTCGGGCAGAGTTAGATTTCCACGCTCACCTTTGTCAATTGTCCCTACCATGTACCAAAAACATGTACCAGAGTTAGGCAGAGGGTCGCAAAAGACATGTCCTGCACTGGTGAACTAGTTCGCGCGTGACTCAAGCGAGAGAACAGCGTTACCATGGATCAGCCAAAAAGCTTCAACCACATAAAGGACATAAAGGAACACGAAGGCATGAGGCGGATTTAGGATTGAGAACCCTTCAACTCCACGCCAATTGAACCCCAATCGCTGAAGTCTACGCCAATCTGGGATGACTTGGGATGACCCCACGCAAACCTACGCCAATTTGGGATGGGTAGGGGAGGGGGGAGGGGGGTAGAAGATCGCCGTGATCGCCGACATCGCGCGTCATCGCCGAGATCGGGGAACCGGGACCAGCCCAAAGGCTCGGAGGTTCTTCCAAATTGAGAATCGCAGGATGGAAAGAATCGCAGGCGAGGGCGCCTGCGCTCCAAGATCATTACGCAACCGGAGCTCGATATTTTGCTACTTTGAGCAGATTTATTTAATCTAATACACCTCTCGCGGGACGCCTGATTTCGTACCCAAAGTACAGCGATGAAAGGTGGAGAGATGAACATTTATAAGAATATTACGCAGACCATCGGGCGGACACCGCTGGTCCAACTCAACAAGCTTACCCAGGGCGCCAAGGCAACAGTGGCAGTGAAACTGGAAGGCTTTAATCCATGCCACAGCGTGAAAGACCGCATTGGCGTGAGCATGATTGATGAAGCGGAAAAAGCCGGGCGCATACAGCCGGGCAAGACCGTGCTGATTGAGCCCACCAGCGGTAATACCGGCATTGGGCTGGCATTTGCCGCCGCAGCCAAGGGCTACCGGCTGATCCTGATCATGCCGGACACCATGAGCCAGGAACGCCGCGTGGTGCTGCTGGCGCACGGAGCGGAGATTATCCTGACGCCCGGGGCAAAGGGCATGAAAGGCGCGATTGCCAAGGCCAACGAGCTGCTGAAGCACACGCCGAACGGGGTGATCCTGCAGCAGTTTGCCAATCCGGCGAACCCGAAGGTCCATCGCGAGACGACCGGCCCGGAGATTTGGAACGATACCGACGGCAAAGTCGATATCCTGGTTTCCGGCGTGGGTACGGGCGGCACGCTGACCGGCGTGGGCGAATACATCAAGCCCAAAAAGCCGGATTTTAAGGTTGTGGCCGTGGAGCCGGTTGAGTCGGCAATTCTTTCCGGCGGCAAGCCGGGGCCGCATAAGATCCAGGGGATTGGCGGCGGATTTGTCCCGGACGTGCTGAAGACTACCCTGATCGACGAGGTAATGACGGTGACGCTCGACGAGTCACTGGATACGGCGCGCAGGATGGCGAAGGAAGAAGGAATTTTTATCGGCATTTCCGGCGGAGCGGCGGTTTCACAGGCAGTGAAGCTGGCGCAACGTGAAGAAAATGCCGGCAAGCTGATTGTGGTGGTGGTCCCGGACTTTGGCGAACGCTACCTGAGCACCATCCTTTTCCAGGGCCTGAAAGATGAAGCCGCGAACCTGCCAACCGTGGATGCCGATGTTGATACGTTCTTTATGATGAAGTCGGCGTAGCAGCGATTACGCGGCGCGGGGCAACGCTTTGGCGCGGCCGGACGTGGTCCGCACCTTGCCCTGGCTGAAGTGAATCATGGGCGACTCACACACCAGAGCGTGGGTCGCCTTTTTCATATTGACCAGCGCAGCCGTGGTTTCGCGTTTGAAGTTGGAAGCCACACAGTCAGACGGCACAATGATTTGGTAGTCGCGCAGGTGAGCGTCATGCGCGGTGAAAAGAATGCATACGTCCGCGGCCACGCCGGTCAGGACCAGCGTTGTGACTTCCAGATGGTTGAGCAGGGAGTGCAGAGTGGTCCCAAAGAAAGCGGATGATTTCGGCTTGAGGACAAAGTAGTCCTCTTCCGCTGGCGCAAGCAGGCGGGCCACAGGCTCTCCGCGAACGCCATCCTGCAGGCAGTGCCGCACCTGTTTTTTGAAGTCTGAGCGCCACTTGCCGAAGTTGTCATTGACGTAAATTACTGGGACGCCGGCGGCAACGGCGCGCTTTTTTAATGCGGCGATTTTGCGCGCAGCAGGTAAGGTTTGGCGCAGCAGCTGGTCACCGCCATCGGGGAACTCCATATCATTGATGACATCAATCAGCAGGAGCGCGGTGGAACATTTGCGGCGTTGCGCACCGTTGCGATGATAGCGATCAGCCAAGCTTCCTCCGTCGGTTTGCTCCGTAGATGCAAGGTATTTGGATGCGGAGAGAGCATAGCCTGCAGCCTGCTTCTGGCACATCGGAGGCATCCGCAGCTATCGTAAATGGATCTCTCAAAGGCATTTTCTGCGGGCGATTGGTCCGGCAATTCATTTAGAATTTATTCATTCAGCACTTCTTGATGCGAGTTGATTCATGGGAAACCGTCCTTTACATTTTGTGACCCTGTCGGGCGTGCCGATCCACGTCTCTGAACTGAAATGGCCTTTTCATCCTTCCACCTCTGGCGCTGACTGGCATGTGCTGCATGGCCGCGCAGAGCTGCTGGGCAATGAAGACGGCTTGCACGTGGAAGTAGCAGTCGGCATGACGCAAACAATGAAAGATGCGCTGGGTTCGCTGGATCCGGAACACGCGGAAAGCATGGTGGTGAACTCGATCCGCAAGACCATCGATAATGGCCAGCTGGCGTTTGTGAAGTCCGGCAAGCTTCAGCCAGCGCACATTACCAGCCGGTTCTATAGCTTTAGAGAAAAGAAGATTGAGTTTCCCACGCAGCAAGAGCAGGACGTGAAAGAGATGCTGAAGCGCCGCATCTTCTGGCTAAGCGCGAAGACCGGCAAGGGTCAGCCGGTAAGCGTGGCGCATCCCTATGATTGCCAGTACGTAAATTTCTCAAGGGAAAAAATGCTGGAAATGGCCAAGCAACTTGCCGGGGAAGGCTGGCTCAATGTGGAAAGCGAATTTGCGACGGCCACGCCTGCGCTGCTGAAAGAAGAGCCGGCATTTATTGCCGCGATGCACAAGGGCGTGGAAGCGGGGATCGCGGCGAACAAGGTTAGTGCTTAAGAATGTCGTTCTACTCCGTCGACGGATTTTTGGAATCGGAATGGTTCGGGCGCGGGTTTAGCTTGGCAGCAATCCGGCTCTGGACTTCATTCCATGGAATTGTTTTCGCTTTGCCGGAGTCGAGTTCATCAATGCGGCGAGCTATTTCTTGGTCCCAGGCGAATTGCGTACTGTCTTCGTTAGTCATGCTTGAATTTTAGGGCAGCGCTAATGTCACTTCAATCCGTTTACAAGGATATTCCCATCTCGTCTCTCCTCCAAGTCGAGCACCTGAACGTCAGCTTTGCCACGCAGACTGGCGAAGTGGCTGCAGTGCGCGACGTCAGTTTTTCCATCCCTGAATCAGGCACGCTGGGGCTGGTGGGAGAATCAGGCTCGGGAAAATCGGCGACATCGCTGGCGATCATGCGTCTGCTGCCGCCACAGGCACGCACCACGGGGAAGATAACTTTTGCCGGAGCGGACCTGCTGGCTTTGTCTGGTGACGAAATGCGGCGTGTGCGCGGCGCACGCATCAGCATGATTTTCCAGGAGCCCATGACCGCTCTGAACCCGGTAATGCGCGTTGGCGACCAGGTGGCCGAGGCGGTTCTGGCCCATCATCGAATAAGCAAAGCTGAAGCATGGACGCGCACTGTGGACGCTCTGCGCGAGGTCGCAATTCCCGAACCGGACAAACGCGCGCGCGACTATCCGCACCAGCTTTCCGGCGGGCAACGCCAGCGCGTGA
This sequence comes from Candidatus Angelobacter sp., assembly GCA_036497385.1. GTDB lineage: Bacteria > Acidobacteriota > Terriglobia > Terriglobales > Acidobacteriaceae > Angelobacter. Next base: position 6,055 of record DASXJO010000588.1, read on the forward strand.
TGATAGCCATGGCTCTGGTGAATAACCCGCAACTCCTGATTGCAGACGAGCCCACCACAGCGCTTGACGTCACCATTCAGGCACAGATACTCGAACTTTTAGCCGCTTTGCGGGAGAAACATCGGCTGGCCGTTCTTTTTATCTCGCATGATCTCGGTGTGGTTTCACGCGTGGCGAAACAGGTGGCCGTGATGTATGCGGGCGAGATCGTGGAGATGGGGCCTGTTGATGAGATTTTTTCTTCGGCACGGCATTCATACACGCGTGGACTGATAAGCGCCATCCCGACATTAAAAACAGACCGTGGGCGACCGCTGGCGATGGTGGAAAAAGATGCGCGGCCGGCGAGTGCTGTGCCTTTGCTGGAAATTGCGCCGGGGCACTGGGCGCGAGTCTCACCGTAAATATTGATACAC
>DASXJO010000589.1:0-5190 GCA_036497385.1 Candidatus Angelobacter sp.
CTCCAGCGGCGCGGCCATCAGGCTATGTCCGTTGAGATAGAGCAAATCAAACGCATAATAAACGATTGGCACAGCGCGGTTGCGCGATCCTCTGGCACCCGGATGCGTCATGCCGGTGCGCTGCTGCATCAGGCTGAATGACGGACGGCCTTCTTCATCGAGCGCGACAACTTCACCATCAACAATGGCATTCTCCACCGGCAAATCTTGCATCGCTTGCGCGATCTCGGGGAACTCGCCGGTCAACTCATTCTGGTTGCGCGAAACCAGCCGCGCGCGCCCATCATTGATGAATGCCACCGCGCGGTAGCCGTCCCATTTCGCTTCATAAATCCATTGCGGATCGTCAAAGGGCTCTTCCACCAGCGTGGCCAGCATGGGATGAATTTCCCCTAGCATGGCGGCACGGCGGACGTTTGCGGTTTCCGCCAGCAGTTTGTCTATATTTTCTGTGATTACTTTCTTAGGCTGTGTGCCACTTACGCTGCTTGGCGGCTCTTTTTTTTTACGCTGGTTTTCTTTCGGGCCGTGCTGGGGGATTTGCGCTGCTCCACTCCGGCGTTCTTTGCGGACGGTGAGTTTTCGGGCCCCGCTGGACTTTGTCGCTTTCACCTCAGGCTCTTGCTTTTGGCTTTTCCGATTACCCGATTTCCCGATCACCCGATCACCCGATCCTTGCAGCCACTCTGCGCCTTTCCGGACCGCCCTTTTGCCATCCGCAGCTTTGCGATTGCTTTGCCATTCATCGGAGCCTTCGTCGCCGGCGATCTCGTTCAGGCTGCGCTTGGTCAGTACGGAGTAATCAAGCTTGTCGATATTGAAGCCCGGCTTCACCGCGTCATCTTTTTTCTTGATCAGCAGCCACTCCGTGCCTTTCGATCCCGGCCGGCGCGAGCGCATTTTGGCCAGCACAAACTCGCCTTTCAGCTTTTCACCGTTGAGCTGAAACTTCAGGTCGCCCTTGTTGAGCATCGCGTGCTCATCGCCCAGCGGTTGCCATGTGCCGGTGTCCCACACCATTACCGTGCCCGCGCCGTAATTGCCTTCAGGAATCCTGCCTTCAAAATGGAAATAGGAAACGGGATGGTCTTCCACCTGCATCGCCAGCCGCTTGTCGCTGGGATTAAGCGACGGCCCTTTGGGAACGGCCCATGATTTCAAAACGCCGTCCATCTCCAGTCGAAAGTCATAATGCAAATGAGAAGCGCGATGCTTCTGCACCACAAAGCGGTGCTGCTCACCGCGCTCCAGCTTGCCTTGCGGCTCCGGCGTCTCATTGAACCGGCGCTTCTTATTGTATTGCTCTAAAGCCATAACAGTTTTGATGCAGTTGCAAGCTCGCGTTCTGGCTAACTCTGAATGCCTGTGAAACAATTGCCGTCTAATTGTACGGGAGAAAAACATGGCAAAAGTTGCCGCTGAAAAACCATTCAGCCAGGCCGTGAAAGAGCGCCGCGCCACACCCAGTTTTGAAGATGTCCCCATTCATAACGCAGATCTTGAGAAAATCATCCGCGCGGGACTGGAAGCGCCCAGCGGTTACAACATCCAGCCGTGGCGATTTGTGGTGGTCCGCGACGCCGAGCAGAAGAAAAAGCTGAGCGCAGCCGCGTTTGGGCAGCCTAAGATTGAACAGGCGAGCGCAGTAATTGTGGCTTGTGGTGATCCCCTGGGATGGAAAGATGGCGATCTGGAAGAAATGTTGCGCATCAGCGCGCAGCACGGTTTCGATAATCCGGCTGAGCAGGAGAAGATCCGCAGGACAGTCACGGGATTTCTGGGTGGTCCTCCGGGAAAGCCTGCCGGCATTGAGCCCACGTTTGATCTTTGGGCCAACCGCCAGACCGTGATCGCTTTTACCACCATGCTGTGGGCCGCCGAAACGATGGGCTATGACACCGCTCCCATGGAAGGCTTTATGGAAGACCAGGTAAAAGCCCTGCTGCAAATTCCGGAGCGAGTCCGTGTGGTGGCGCTGCTTGCCATTGGACGACTCAAAGGCAAGGACAAGCTGTATGCCGGAAGGTTCGAACCCGCACGATCCGTGTTTGCTGAAACGTGGGGCAAGAGCATCGAGTTCTGATCGAAAAAACCTGACCCCCAGATTGACGGGGATGAGCGTAGACCGAGGGGGCGGCACAAAAATGGATTTTTCTACTGAACGCCAAATTAAACTTGCCGATGCGCAAAACGCGATTCCAACGCGGGATGGCAAACTTTACGCCGAACTCTTCCGCCATGGCACGTTGACGGTCGAAATCTACGCGCCTAAAGGAACGGACATGCAGCAGCCGCACACGCGTGACGAACTCTATATCATCGCCGCCGGACGAGGCTGGTTTTTTGTCGAAGGCCAGCGCGTGCAGTTTGGTCCCGGTGACGCGCTCTTTGCCGCTGCCGGCGAGGTGCATCGGTTTGAAGATTTTACTGAAGACCTGCTGACGTGGGTCGTTTTCTACGGGCCTGAAGGCGGTGAGCGTGCGTAGCTGCGCGACGGCCATTTTCTTCGCGCTGCTTTTCTGTGGGATCGTGCAGGCGCAGAATGCGCCGCAATCGCTGCCGACTCCGGCCGCATTCGACGCGCAAACCGCTTCACGCATGGTCCTGCAGCTCAGCGAAGCATTGCAGGGGCACAGCCAGAAACAATTTCTTGGGCTCTTTGATCTGGATAGGATGAAAGATGGCCCGCTGTTCCAGCAGCAGATCAGTTCTTTCTTCGGGCAGACCGACTCCATCCGCGTGCACCTCAATCTGGTGGACACATCTCTTGTTGGCGATAAAGCCAACCTCGCTGTTGATGCCCAAATGGAAGCTGCGCCAAGCAATGGCGGAGCGGCTGAGCGCAAAAATGAGCGATTGAACTTCGTGGTTGCCAGCCAGGGAAATCGCTGGAAGTTTATTGATGTGCAGCCGCGATCTTTCTTCTCACTGCCATGAACGCTGAATCAGCGCCGCCCGATTCAATTCCGAACGATCCCACGTCCCCAAGATCGACCAAGCGTGAATATCCCGACCGTCCGATTGTTGGCGTAGGCGCGGTCATTGTCGATCAAGGGCGCGTCCTGCTGGTGAAGCGGGGAAGCCCGCCGCTGTTGGGAGAGTGGTCGCTGCCGGGAGGCGTTGTGGAACTGGGAGAAACTCTGCGCGCCGGTGCCGAGCGTGAAGCGCTGGAAGAGACAGGATTGATGGTGAAGGCAGGGGCAGTGCTCGAAGTCCTGGATCGAATTATTCCTGGCAAAGCTGGTGCTCCGCAATATCATTATGTGTTGATTGATTTTCTCTGCATCGTGCAAGGCGGCAAATTGGGCGCAGGAGGCGACGCGGCTGATGTGGCTTGGGCAAGCGAGAAAGAGTTGGGAAAATTCAAGCTGGAGCAGACTGCGATGGATGTAATTGGAAAGGCTTTCCTGGCCGCGGCTTCTCTCTGAAACCCGCTTTCTGAAATCCCGAATCCCGCGCAGCGGGTGAGGGAACTCTATAGCAAAAATTTAAACGGAATTGCGCGAAATTATTGAGCGTGGTGACGATAGGGCTCCCTTCCCTTCGGACAAGCTCAGGGTCGGGATTTCAGAAACTATTTCTCTCCCCACCGATACGCGCCCTTCTGCTCCAAGCCCACAAACTGCAACACGCGGCACGCAAACTGATGTGCCATCTCTGCAAAACTTTTTGGTTGGTTATAAAACGTCGGGATCAGCGGATAGATAGTCGCGCCGGCTTCGGCCGCCCAGTCCATATTGCGTATGTGCACGCGATTGAGCGGAGTCTCTCGTGTGCAGAGCACCAAAGGGCGCTTCTCTTTTAAGCAAACATCGGCCGCGCGGTCGATCAGGTTGCCTGCCAAGCCATGGGCAACTCTGGCCAGAGTTCCCATGCTGCAGGGAATCACGATCATGGCATGAGTCGGATAAGAACCGCTGGCAACGTTCGCGCCAATGTCATCATTGTTCTGCGCCTGGATCTTCTCAGATTTATTCCCGAGTAGCTGCTGGACAAGATTGTTGCGTCCCTTGATGCCAAGCTCTTCGGCAAAAACGCGCAACGCGTTGTCTGACGCGATGAAATTTACTCTCTGCACTCGATCATCACTCTCAAGTATGAGCAGCAGCTCACGCGTGAACAGCGCGCCACTTGCTCCAGTAGCGGCCACCGTGAGTACATGGGCTGACGGATGTAACAGATTCGGCATCTAAGGGTGTAAGGTCTGGATTACAGAGTAATGCAAACAGACTAATTGTAATTGAGCATAGGGAGGCGTCTGCGCTGAACTCAAGCAGGCTACTTCATGGGCAGCGGTTTCTCAATTCGGGCCCGGCGCAGGACAGCAGCGCAGCAGCTTGCACTCTTACAGGTGAAGCGCGAAATCAGCGCCACCGATCCGCATGGTCGCCTGAAATATGTTCGCGATTTCAGTGAAGCTTTTCGCGATTACCGGCGCGCACTTACCGATACGGAATTCAAGCAGCAGTGGTCCACTGCCGATATCCTTTTAGTAGGCGATTATCACGCGCTTGCCGCGTCACAGGATTTTGCTGCGTCGTTTATCGGACAGCTGGTGCAAAGCGATCGTCCGGTGGTGCTGGCGCTGGAGATGGCTTTCAGTCGTGACCAATACGTGCTGGACGAATGGCTGCGCGGCGAAATCAGTGAAGATGAGCTTCGCGCCGCCCTACGATACGACTCGGAATGGGGCTATGACTGGGAGCCGTTTGCCCGTCTGCTGCGCCAGGCAAAGAAACATGGCTGCCCGGTGTATGGCATTGATCTAAAGCCGCGTGGAAACATGCGCAAGATTGGCGCGCGTGACCGCCATGCCGCCGCGCAGGTCGCGCAGATTCGCCGTGCGCATCCTGAAGCGCGCGTGCTTACGCTGTTTGGCGAGGCGCATCTGGCTCCGCAACATCTGCCGCACTGGTTGCGCCTGTTGCGGCCACGTGACCGCGTGCTCACCGTGCTGCAAAATCTTGACGAGCTTTACTGGAAGGCCGCAGGCGAACTGAGTGACAGCGTTCACGGCGTCCAGGTGAGTGATGACGTGCTTTGCGTCTTCAATGCCACGCCGCTGGAAAAATACGAGAGCTACCGCATATACATTGGGAAATGGCGGACGCAGCCGAACCAGCCTGACCTTGCGCCTACGTTTTATAACCTCGTCGATACGTTCATGCGCTCCATGGGACTGGAGCAATA
>DASXJO010000590.1:0-7468 GCA_036497385.1 Candidatus Angelobacter sp.
CCGCCGTGGACTCCTCCGCCACAGGGTCCGCGCAGGACAAGCGGAGCCGGCGCGCCCCAGCGATAATGCGATTTGGCCACCATGTTCACGATCTGATTGAAAGCGCAACCGATGAAGTCCATGAACTGGAACTCAGCGACAGGACGCAGGCCGGTAAGCGCCGCGCCAAACGCCGCACCCACAATGGCCGACTCGGCAATGGGCGTATCAATGACGCGCTGCGTGCCAAAGTGATGGACGAATCCGTCGGTGACTTTGAACGCGCCCCCGTAAATGCCAATGTCTTCACCGATACAGAAGACGCTGGGATCGGACTCCATCTCTTCCCAGAGTCCCTGCCGTATTGCTTCGAGATAAGTTGCTTGAGCCATGTTTTTTAAATCCCGAGCGGAGCGAGGGATCCCTACCCACTGGGATGTCCTCTTTTTCTTACACGCACTTTCCCTAGTGATCCTAAAAAATCTTACCGGCTATAGTGATCCCTCGCCTCGCTCGGGACTTCAGAGAAGCAGCTACTTAAAATGAATCGCCGCCTCGCTCTCCTTGAGTTTGCCTTCACTCCGGCGCGCTTTCTGCGGCATGCCGTACTTCGGCTTGATCGTGTGGCAACCATCTTCGCAGAAGACGCCTTCGGCGGCGGTGTGGCCTTCCGGCATGGGAGAGTTTTCGGCAAACTCGCGCTCGGCGTCGATTTCTTTCTCAATGGCCGCAATCATTTCTTTATCCTGCGCGGGCGTCAGCCATTTTTTCTCCAGCAGATATTTCTGGAATCGGTCAATGCAGTCACGCTTGCGCCAGAACTCATGCATCGCTTTGGGGACGTAGGCGGCGGCATCGTGGATGGCATGGCCTTTCATGCGCATCAGCTTGGCCTCGATCAGAGTCGGCCCTTCGCCGCGATGAGCGCGCTCCACGGCTTCATAGGTCGCGTCATAGACCTGGCATGCATCAGTGCCGTCAATGATTACGCCGGGCATGCCATAGCCGATGGCGCGATTGGCCAGGTCTTTTACGTTGACCTGATATTCGGTGGGCGTGGAGTAAGCCCAGAGATTGCTTTCGATGATCAGCACCAGACCCAGCTTGCGCACGGCGGCAAAGTTGATGCCTTCATAACTAACGCCGGTGGATTGTCCGCCGTCGCCGATCCATGTGAGGCAGGCCAGCTCTTTCCCCTGAAGGCGTGCACCCAGTGAAACGCCGGCCATCACTGGCAGCAAATCGCCAAGCATGGAAATGGGCGAAACCATGTGGCGCTTTTCGATGTCGCCATAGTGCGAAGTGCCGTCTTTGCCTTTCGTAGGCGAGCCGGCCTTGGCCATGTATTGCATCATGATGTCGCGGGAGTGGAAGCCGCGCACAAGCTGCGCGCCCTGGTTGCGAATCATGGGCGCAAACCAGTCATCGGGACCAAGCGCGTAAGCAGAAGCGCAGGAGCAGGCTTCCTGTCCCAGGCCAAAATAAACGCCGCCGACAACTTTGCTCTGCTTGTAAAGATTTTCCAGCGCCACTTCCATGCGGCGATTCATCACCATCCAGCGGTAGATTTCCAGATGCTGTTCTTTGCTGAGATACTTCGATTCGCGGATGGGCGGCACCGGCGTGTTGAGCTTGCCTGTGATCTCGTAATGGATCTCCGTACCGTCGGTGACTTCGCGCACTGCAAATTCCGGCTGCTCCAGCCGCCAGTCGGGGATGCCGTACTGGTTCACGCGGACAGCGGGGGCCTTGGCGGGCGATTTGCCATTCGGCGATTTGCCATTCAATGTCCGGCCGTTGGAAGAGACTTCGGTCTTCGATGTTTTGGCATTGCTTGGTTTGGTTTTGGTGGCCATACAGACGTTAATAGTTTAGCACTCAGCAATCAGCGGTCAGCACTCAGGCAAAAGGGTTTTAATCCGCAAAGGACGCGAAGTACGCCAAGGAGAAGGCGCTTTGAATTTCCAATCTCCTTTGCGACCTTTGCGCCCGTAGCGGTAAAAGAAGTCTTACCTGAGTGCTGATTTCTGAATGCTTCCAACTGCGCCTACGGCGCAGGGGCGTGCAGTCACGCAGCGGGTTTCTTGTTTGAGGATGCGGCCTGAGTGCCATGCTTGCCGCCGTTCTTTGCGCCATTGTTTGACTCATGCTTGGCAACGGCTTCCGTCGCCTTGGCAGCCCGGCGGGCTTCACATGCCTTGCGGATTTTCTCGTAACGTTTTTCCAGTTGGTCCAGCTCTTCATCGGAAAGCTTCTGGATGTCGATGAGATCGTCATTGGCCGGGTGGTGCGAGCGGATCAGTTCATCCAGCTTCAGGTGCAGGGCTTTAGCGTCTCGGTTTTGCGTGTTCTGGATCAGAAATACAACGAGGAAGGTAATGATGGTAGTGCCAGTATTAATGATGAGCTGCCAGGTATCAGAGAAATGGAAGAATGGCCCGCTCACGGCCCACAGTACCAGCACAATCACGGCAAGCAGGAACATATAAGGATGCCCGACCACGTGCGCTGTCTCGCTGGCAAATCGGCTGAACCACAGGTTTAGGCCGCCGGACTTCCGGACCTGCTCGTGGGCTTCAACATACGGCTTACGATGAGGGGCAGGCATAACTGTAAGATGAAGGTTCCTGCCACAGAGTTTGTGCACCTCAGACGATAAATGTGTCTTTTTCGCCGGCTAGGCGGCGAGTTTTCTCTGGAGCGCGGGGCGGCGCAGGTAAATTAGATGCTTCAGCAGCCTGTTATCATAGATCCTTGCCCAAATCCTGAGCTCTTCGTTGCAGCGGGACATCGCTCCATGCGCGTACCGATATTCCAGGTTGATGCCTTCACCACACGCCGCTTCGCGGGAAATCCCGCAGCAGTCATGTTAATGGAGAGTTTTCTGGCTGATGAAACGCTGCAAGCAATGGCTGCCGAAAACAACCTGGCGGAAACGGCTTTTCTGGTTCCCGATGGTTGCGACTATCGCTTGCGCTGGTTCACGCCCACGACTGAGGTACCGTTGTGCGGCCACGCCACGCTGGCCAGCGCAGCTGTGGTGATGGAGCGGCTGGAGCCAGGGCGCCGCAAGGTAGTCTTCGATTCGGCGAGCGGGCCGCTGACGGTGAACCGCACGGATGAAGGTTACGTCATGGATTTCCCGGCCCGTCCGTCCGAGCCAGTTGCGATTTCGCAAGAGTTGGCCCAGGCGCTGGGCGTTGTACCCATTGAGGTTCTTGCCAACTCTTTCAACTACATGGCATTGCTGGAGAGCGCACAAGTCGTGGCCAAGCTTGCTCCTGATATGGCCGCGCTCGTCAGCCTGGATCGCAGCGGGGTGATCGTGACAGCGGAAGGAGACGGGACCTGTGATTTCGTCAGCCGGTACTTCGCCCCTGCCAAGGGCATCCCGGAAGATCCCGTGACCGGTGGGGCGCACTGCATGTTGACGCCGTACTGGGCCGGGAGATTGGGCAAGACTGAGTTTCGCGCCCGCCAGCTCTCACGGCGCGGAGGAGAGATCATTTGCCGGCTGGCCCGCGATCGCGTGGAACTGAAAGGTACTTGTGTCTTCTACCTGGAAGGCACGGCGGAAATCTGAGATTGACCTGCGGTGCTCGGTATGATCCGATGGATTCACTGACGCAAGAAGAACTCACGCCAGATAAATGTCTTTTTCGCCCGCCATTCGGCGGATTTCGTCTGGAGCGCGGGCAGGCGTGTCCTGATTGGCGGGGGACTCGGGTTGCACGGCGTCGGGCGTGGAAGCCATCAGCGCATCCAGAGACTCCAACCAGAGTGTCTGCGCTTCAAACACGCGGCCGAAATTGCGAGCCACCTGCTGCGCCAAATCGTCAAGCGCCGGCAATTTACGCTGACTAAGAGAGCTTTGCGCCATCTCATGCTCTAAAGAGGTCACGGGTTTGTCCGATATCCCACATGGGACAATCAGCTTGAAGTAGTCAAGATTGGTGTTCACGTTCAGGGCGAAACCATGCGAGGTGACCGCGCGGGAAATGTGCACGCCAATAGCAGCGATCTTTCCCGGGGGCTGATTCTGCGTCCATACGCCAGTAAGTCCGGGAATGCGCTCCGTGACTACGCCGAGATCGCCGCAGGTTCGAATCAGAACTTCTTCCAGCTTGCGGACAAAATCCACGGCTCCAATGCGCGGCTCAAAGGCGCGCAGATCAAAGATGGGATAGCCGACGAGCTGGCCGGGGCCGTGGAAGGTCACATCGCCGCCGCGATCTGTCTCATGCAGTTCAACGCCGTTGGCGCTAAGGAACTCACGCGAGGCGATTATGTTCTGGGCTCCAGCATTGCGGCCAAGAGTGATTACCGGCGGATGTTCCAGCAGAAGCAGTGTGTGGCTGATGCGTCCTTCTTTGACCAGGCGGACAAGCGTCTGCTGCAACTCCAAAGCAATGGAGTAATCCACTTGGCCGAGATAAAGGACGTTGATGACGCGAAGGTCCACAAATCAATTTTAGCAGTCGGCAATCAGCATTCAGCCAAATCAACTCACCGCAGAGGACGCGGAGGGAGCAAAGGCAATCGTATAAATTCCTCGCTTCCTTTGCGTCCTTCGCGCCCGTTGCGGTAAATAGGTTTCTTGATTGCCATTTGCAGGATTTACGCAATCCGCTCTTCGTCGCTCATATCATCCATGTAAACGGCGGGGTCGCGCTCAAATTTATGCAGACAGTCAACGGAACAGAAATAGAGCGTTTCACTGTGATAGTCATGGCTGCCAGCGGCATCGGCAATGCTGATTTCCATTTTGCAAACCGGATCGATAGGCATGGAAGGACCTCCTGATATTTATGATCCCGAAGCGAGGGGAAATGTTTCCTGAAAAGCAGCTGGCAATTGGCAAATAGCAATTGGCCGAGCTAAAGCCGGCATTGGCTTTTTGAGCGGAGCCTTGCGACGCGGTAAGGAACTGCTATCTGCGGAAAAACTTAGCCGCGAATTAACGCGAATGGACACGAATTTAGAAAAGGAAATTGCTGCGCCACTTTTCTCGTCGATGGAAAGACAGATATAGCCCTTGACGATCAAGCGGCGGCTAATGGCCCATTCGCGTAAGAGGTGCCCCGTCCCCAAAAGAGAATCGCGGCTAAAGGGCTCCCTCGCTGCGCTCGGGATTTCAGAGAAAACCTACGCGTTAATCGCCTTGCCTTCCACCGAACTGAAAGCGTCGAGCATGCCTTCTGAAACCGTGGGATGCGCGTGGATGATAAACATCATGTCCTCAATAGTGGCTTCCAGTTCCATCGCCGTAACGGCTTCAGCAACCAACTCCGTTGCCACCGGGCCGATGATGTGTACGCCCAGTATCTCGCCATACTTTGCGTCTGACACAACCTTGATGAATCCTTCATGATTATTCATGATGGTGGCTTTTGAGTTTGCGGTGAATGGGAACTTGCCAACCTTCACCTGATACCCGGCTTCTTTGGCTTTGGCTTCCGTCAGGCCCACGCTGCCGATCTGCGGTTCACAATACGTGCAGCCGGGAATGTGGTTCTTGTTGACCGGTTTGTCAGGTTTGCCGGCAATGCGCGTTACGGCAACAATCCCACACATTGCGCCTACATGCGCCAGCTGCGGCATTCCGGCAACGATGTCACCAATGGCGTAAATGCCTTTTTCTCCGGTTTCCATCCATTCATTGGTGTGGACAAAGCCGCGTTCGACTTTGATCCCGGGGGCTTTCTCAAGGCCAATGCCTTCAGTATTCGGGCCGCGGCCGACGGCGACGAGGACTTTTTCGGCTTCCAGCTTCTGCGTGGCTTCGCCGTTTGGCGTGAAACTTACGGAGACGCCATTCTTCGTCTTTTCAACTTTTTCTACTTTGGTGTTGACGAAGCAGTTGATGCCTTTCTTCTTGAATGACCGCAGAAGCTCTTTACTCACGTCTTCATCTTCCACCGGAACAAGTCGCGGCAGCATTTCAATGATCGTGACCTCAGCTCCGAACGAGCGATAGATGGAAGCAAATTCCACGCCGACCGCGCCAGAGCCAATGATGACCATCGATTTGGGAAGAGCCGGCAGGCTGAGCACTTCAATATTTGTGAGAATACGATCGTCAGCTTGCAGACCGGGCAGCATGCGCGCGAAAGATCCGGTGGCCAGAATGATGTTTTTGGCCTGGACGTTTTTGTTCTGAACCTGGCTAGCGCCTTTGCCGCCCTCCACCTGAACGGTATGCACTCCGTTTTTGGCGGGGCCGGTGAGGCGTGCAAAGCCAAGCACGCGATCAACCTTATTTTTGCGCACCAAAAAATCCAGGCCCTTGGTGTGCTTGGAAACGATCTTATTTTTGCGGTCCTGGATATTCTTCCAATTCAGCTTGCCCGCGCCCAGGCCATCGATCCCGTATTCTTCAGCGGACTTCAGGTGGTCATATACTTCAGCATTAAACAGCAGCGCCTTGGTGGGGATGCAGCCAACGTGGAGGCAGGTGCCCCCGAGCTTGTCATCTTTTTCAATGAGGCAGGTTTTCAGTCCAAGCTGGCCGGCGCGGAAAGCGGCTGAGTATCCGCCGGGGCCTCCGCCGATGATGGCGACGTCATACATAGTGTCTGGCAAAATAGCGCTCCCTCTGGTGGAAAAATCGTGAGCAGGCAAACATTTGATTGTAAAGCACTCAGCCTTCAGCAGTCAGCATTTGGCCCACGATCCCAACGAAAATTAGATAGCACCAGGGTGCATTAGGATTCGTCGCGGGCGCGGCTGCTGGCGGGAGTGAACTATACTTTCGCTTTCCGCCGCAGCCTCTCCTTGGCTGAAATTGAACGGATGATCAGCTTCCCTTTGTTCTGCGACGACAACGGTGTTTTAGCCTGAGCAACGGCAGCCGCGATGAGCGCCTCGACGCGGGTGTCGGCCAGCATCTTGGCCGAGCCTAGACGGATGAAGCGATTCTGAGCCCCTGAGCCGAGCAAGTTATGCGGATCAGGCAGACTGGCGCCACGATAGAATGACATCCGACCCCGTTTGCCCCGGCGGCAATGGAAACAATGCAATCTGACGGGCGTTCGGTGGTGCAGTAGCCAATGACAAAGAAATTGTAGTTGTCATAGACGAGCTCGTTCGCAGCCGCCTGCGCAAGGCGTTGCGCACCTCGCGAATCAAAGTCTGGTGTTCCGGCCCAAATTTACCGATGAAAGTTTCAAGCTGGGCTTCGGCATTCGCTGCCGGGGTGAGCTTTGCTGCTGGCTTCATAAGACCTCTTGCGCCGCTTTAGGGATTGGCTAGCGAACATTTTAACTTCTGTAAATCCGCCTCACACATTCTTAGAAGGGGAGTCGGATCCGGTTTATATGCCTGAGGGCCGCAGACTGTGCTAGCCTTGGCTCGCTATGTCTTCCACATTGATCATTCCAGTTCCGCCCGTAAAACTGGCCCGTGCTGCATGGGTTCGCGTCATCGGCGTGCTGCTGCTTGGGTTGCTTGCCGCCGTGGCTCTGGCGTTTTACGGATATGAGCTTTATCG
>DASXJO010000591.1:0-4248 GCA_036497385.1 Candidatus Angelobacter sp.
ACGACACGCGCCGCCCGTCCCAGCGGACTTTTCTGCATGAGGTCAGGGCGGTCCAGCGCCTGCATGTTCAGGTAAAACGCCCCGCTGGTGGAAAGCTGCACCCCACCGCCAACTTCAGCCCATGAACCGGTAATGCAGGGCAGCATGGCGATGGCGCGTATCGCAGAACCGCCATTTTGCGAGCGCTGCACGCCATAATTCACGCGAATCACCGCTGGCCGCACCGTGGCATACTCCCGCGCCAGCTTGCGAATATCGTCGGCGCTGATTCCCGTCCACGCTGCTACCCGTTCCGGTGGATACTCCTGCACCCGCTGCCGCAGTTGATCAAATCCCAGTGTGTACTTGCTGACGTAATCCTCGTTGTGAAGCTTTTCGTTGATGATTACGTGCATCATCGCTAGCGCCAGGGCAACATCCGTGCCCGGATTAATGGGCAGATACCAGTCAGCGCTCTTTGCCGTGCGCGTCTTGTAAGGATCGATTACCACCAGCTTGGCGCCGTTCCGACGAGCTTCCGCAATGAATGGCCACAGATGCACATTGGTGGCATGGATATTCGCACCCCAGGCAATGATGTATTTGGAGTCGCGAAACTGTTGCGGTTCAGTCCCAACATTGCGGCCAGTAACGCTGACCATGCCAGCACCGCCGGCAGAAGCGCAGATGGTGCGGTCCAATTGCGAAGCGCCCAGCCGATGAAAAAACCGGTGCGCCATTCCCGAATAACTCAGCACACCCATGTTTCCGGCGTAGGAATAAGGAAGGATCGCCTCAGGGCCAAAGTCGGCGGAAATCTTCTTGAACCGCGCGCTGATTTCGTCCAGCGCTTCGTCCCATGAGATTCTCTCGAAGTCACTTGCATCGCCTTTGCCCTGACCCTTAGGCGCAGTACGCCGCATCGGATGCATCACTCGGTCGGGCGAGTAGACGCGATCAAGATATTTCGTCACTTTCGCGCAAAGAAAGCCACGCGTTACCGGGTGCGCCGGATCACCTTGCACGCGCGTGGCCCGGCCATCTTCCACCGTAACCAGAATTCCGCAGGCATCAGGACAATCGTGCGAGCAAACGGCATAAACGACCTTCTTCATAGGGACATTATATGGCTTGCGATTTGTCAAATGATCCTGCATTTCGAATCATTAGTAATGGTCATGGTATAATGACCATGGAATTGAAGGCATAACCATGAAAAAAATGGCGGCTGGGGAATTCAAATCGAGGTGCCTGGCGGTGATGGATCGCGTCCAGAAAACTAAGGAAGCAGTGTTGATCACCAAGCGTGGCCGCCCCGTGGCCAAACTTGTCCCGGCAGAGGAAAGCCCTGGTGAATTTTTAGGGCGTCTCGAAGGAATTGTCAAGATCGTGGGCGACATTGAATCTCCCATCGAACCGCTGGACGCCTGGGATGCACTTCGGTGATTCTGCTTGATACTCACGTCGTGGTTTGGGCTGTAGCCGAAAGCAAACGTCTGTCGAAAGCTGCTTCCGCAGCAATTCTGAAAGGTATGACAGAAGGTGGGCTGGCCATTGCTGACATCACATTGTGGGAGCTGGGGATGTTGCTTTCTCGGGGACGCATCCAGGCATACGGAACAGTCGAAGCGTCCGTTCGCCTGTTGACTGAAGGCTTGGTGATCAAGCCGATTACGCCGGAGATTGCTGCGATCTCTGCCCAGTTTCCCGCCGAGTTTCCAAAGGATCCGGCAGATCGCCTGATCGCCGCAACCGCCCAGTCTGAAGGCTTGGCATTGGTTACGCATGACGAAAAACTGCGAACCAGCCCTCTCTTGCAGACCGTCTGGTAGGCTTTGTTGCCATTTGCGCCGGAGGACATCTTTTCGCGTCAGTTCGGATCACTGGGTCTTTTCTCTCGGTATTTCGGACTTTTAGAGACTGCTTTACGATGCCACTCAGGAAGCTTTCACAGTCGCGGCCATTGAGCTAGCCTGTGTTTTTAATGCACGCAGGTCCAGTTTCCCGGTTCCAAGGATGGGCAGAGCGTCCACGTGAAAGAACTGGTCTTTGCGTGGTTTCCATAGCGGCGGAAGGTCGGCCGAGGCAAGTTTTGCCAGTATTGGCGCCAGCTGCTCGTTGCTAAGAGTGTGCAGCACCACCAGCCGCTCTCCCTTCTTTTCGTCCGGCGCGGATGACACCACAAAGACCTGTTCCGACGTTTCTGCCAGCTCATGCAGTTTTTCTTCCACCCTTACGTGCGGCACCATTTCTCCGCCAATCTTGCTGAAGCGGCTCAGCCGGTCCGTGATGGTCAGAAAACCATCGTCAGCCACGGCGGCGATGTCGCCCGTGGTGTACCAACCGTCCTGCAAAATCGTGCGGGTTTCCTCCGGACGCCCCAGATATCCCTGCATCACGTTGGGCCCACGCACTAAAAGCATCCCCGGCGTGTCTGGTGGCAACGGCTGCCCTGTCTCCGGATCGACAATGCGAACGCTCATGCCCGGCAAGGGATGTCCAATGGTGCCTGGGCGTGCGCCGCGCTGAACAATTCCCGGAGCGCGATAATCAAAAATGTTCACGGCCACAACCGGCGCGCATTCTGTGCAGCCATAACCTTCCAGAGGCCGGACGCCAAACTGGTCTTCAAACGCGCGGGCCACCCGTTCTGGAAGTTTTTCCGCGCCCACCAGCACGCAACGCAGGCTGGCAAAATCCTCTTGGGGAACGCGGCGCGTATAGGCCTGCAGGAATGTTGGCGTGGTAATCAGGAAAGTCACGCGGTACTTCCGCGTCAACTCGCCGATAATTTGAGCATCCAGCGGACTGGGATGGAACACCACGCCCACGCCATACGTTGCGGTAAGCCACAGAGTCACTGTGAAGCCAAATGCATGGAAGAACGGCAGCACGCCCATCAATTTGTCATCACTGGTAAAGGAAAATACCTGCGTCATCTGCCGGATATTTGCCAGCACGTTATGGTGCGTCAGCATCACGCCTTTGGGATCTCCGGTGCTGCCGCTGGAAAAAATAATAGTCGCCAGATCATTGGTGGTGCGCTTCCGTGCGCCCACGGCCCGCTTCAGCAGAGTATAAGGCAGAAAAATAGCGATGAGCAGAGCAAGAATCTTTTCGCTGGATTTAGGTTTGTCCAGCACATCTTCCAGGTATATCGACCGCGCGGGCACCTCAATCTTGTTCATAGCAGCAAGCTTTTCCAGAAAGAGCTTTGATGTCACCACCGTTTTCAGGCCGCATTGTTGCGCGCAGGATTCCAGAGTCTCAGTGCTGCCGGTGTAATTCAGGTTCACTGGAACCTTGCCGAGCAATACAGCCGCAAAGTTCACCAGCGCCCCGCCAACGGAAGGCGGCATCAGCACGCCCACCATCTCCTGGTCTTTCCACTGCGAACGCAGCCTGCGCGTGACAAAAATAAGCTTTAACAGCATGCCGGCAAAGCTCACTTCAGGGAAGCGTGCGTCGCCCATGCAAAAGCGGAATGGATAGCGCCGTGCGGTGCTCACCAGAGCGCGATCAAGTGTGTGGCGGGCCACGCGGTCTGTATCAAATGCCGCGGCTTGCAGCGCTTGGACCGACCGGCGGACTTCAGCGGCGCTGGCCGTCGAAGGCAGCCATGCGCCAAAGCTCACGGTCACGCGATATGGCATGCGCCGCGGCGCTTTCCATAAGAATCGCTCACGCTCATAACTGAAAATGCTTCCCCAAACACCATGCAGGTTTACAGGGATTATGGGTGCATCCAGGCCGCGAATGATCCGCTCCATGCCTTTGCGGAACGGCAACATGGAGCCGGTACGAGTAATGTGACCCTCGGCAAATACGCAGACAAGTTCTCCGGCTCGAATGGCGTCACTGGCTTCACGAAAAGCTCGGACAATGTCCCGGGGGCGCATCTCCGTGGGAACGGGAATGGCGCGCATGAGCAGCGCAAAAGGTTTTATAAACGGCAGGTTGTATACGTCGCTGAAGATCAAAAAGCGTACAGGACGACTGGCTGCCGCGCTGATCAATACCACGTCCACAAAAGACATGTGATTGGAAACCAGCAGCGCTCCGCCCTTACCAGGAATATTCTCCTTGCCCAGGACCTTCACCCGATAGATGATCCGGGACAGGAACCACAGCAGGACGCGCAAACCCCAATTCGGCAACGCAATGACTATGCGAACCAGCAGAGACTGCCGGGGCTGTTGATCTTCGTGAGTAGGTTCCCTGGTGGGCATGACGCCACGCGTAGAAAGACTGGAGGCGGACATTCTGGCA
>DASXJO010000592.1:0-2106 GCA_036497385.1 Candidatus Angelobacter sp.
GTCATGTGCACGTGCATCACATTTTTCGCGACAACGCCCGCGATCAGCCCAATAAGTACATACCAGATCAGGTGAAACATTCTTTCCTCCAGCTTTCAGAACACCCGTCGAGTATACGCCACAGTTTGGCGACAAGCAGAAGGTTCGTGGCAAACAGATTTCCTGATCAGTGTTATCCGTGTCGATCAGTGGTAAGGTTTGGTTTCCCGATCACGCGCGATCACCCGATCCACCGATCTGGCCACATCCCCTATTCCTTCCGCGCACTATCTCTGGTATTCTCATAAGTTTTTCGCAGGGATGTAAATAACATGCCGGAGCATCGGGGCAGGGCGTACCACAGGGCGCGGGTGGGCGAGACGCTGAAGGAAGAAATCGGCGTAATCATTGAGGGTGAGCTGGGCGATCCGCGGATTGCGTTGTGCACCGTAACGGAAATCGCGCTGGCGCCGGACGGAAAAAGCGCGCGCGTTTATATAGAGGTCGCGGGCGACGAGCGCGAGCAGGAGCAGACAGTGAAGGCCATCAACGCGGCCAAGGGCTATATCAAGCGCGCGCTGCTGATACGCCTGGGCGTGCGTCATGTGCCGGAGCTGAATTTTTTACTGGATAAGTCACAGGAGTACGGATCGAGAATCGACGATTTGTTGGGCCGAATCAAGAAACGCAAAAAGAAATAGGGGCCATGGACCAGCTCGCACAGGTCTTACAGGAGATTCAACAGCGGCGGCGCTTTTTGGTGACTTCGCACGCGCGTCCCGATGGTGACGCCATTGGGTCAACGCTTGCGCTTGCGCAGATCCTGCGCAAGATGGGCAAGACCGCCGATGTTATCCTGGCTGATCCCGTCCCTGTCATTTACCAGCCGCTGCCGCATTCTGAAAGCATCGGTCACGCTGCCCAGGTGAAAGGTGACTATGACGCCGCGATTATCCTTGAATGTGACAGCGTGCAGCGCACCCGGCTTCAAGGTCTGGAAAATCAATTTCTGATCAGCATTGACCATCACATCAGCTCCAAAGCTTTTGCCCACGTCAATTGGATTGATTCCAGCGCCGTGGCCACAGCGGAGTTGATCTTCCGTTTGGCCCAGGCCGCGCAGGTCAAGCTGACGCCGGAGATTGCAACTTGCCTTTACACCGCTGTCCTCACTGACACTGGAGCATTTTGTTACGCTCCCACCAACGCCTGCACCTTTGAGCTGGCCAAGTATCTGGTGGAGCACGGCGCTGATCCCAGCAAGATTGCCCATAACGTCTATTTTTCCTCGCCGATGTCCAAAATGTGCCTGCTGGGCGCCGCGCTATCGACGCTTCAGCGCGATGGCGCGGTTACATGGATGTCCGTTACACGGCAGGACATGGAACGGTTTGGCGCGCTCGACGAAGATTGTGAAGGCCTGGTCAATTACGCACTGGGCATTGCAGGCGTTGAGGTGGCGATCTTCTTCCGCGAAGTGGCGCATCAGCGCGTAAGGGTCAGCATCCGCAGCAAGGGCGCGGTAAACGTGGCGGAAATCGCGCAGAGGTTCGGCGGCGGCGGCCATGAATGCGCCGGCGGATTCTCCACGGAAGGTCCGGTTAAGGAAGCAGCCATCCGAGTGCTGGCGGAATTGCGTGGGAAGATCGGTACTTAGTTTTTAGTAGTTAGTAGGTTTAATTTTGCTGTACTTTCGATCTGGTGGAAGAGCGGCCCTTCAGGGCCGCGTTAAAGGGGCTTAATTTGGGCTTTAGCCCGGGCACAAAGCCATTGGCGGGCTACATCAAACTGTAGGATGGATTTAGTGTTTGGATGCAAGCCTCTACCTAGTGCTGCACGGCGCATCGGTTTTCCAGACAAGCCAAGTACTAATTACCAATGACCGACTTTCGCTCCAAATTGCTGGCCACCCAGCTCGCGCTTGTCGCGGCCATCTGCTATTTCTTTTTCTTTTTTGGTCTGGGCGCATTCGGCCTCACCGGCGCGGACGAGCCGCGCTATGCACAGATCGCCCGCGAGATGCTGGCCCGGCATGACTGGATTGTCCCCACGCTGAACGGCTCGCCCTGGCTGGAAAAGCCCGCGTTGCTCTACTGGAAGATGATGAACAGCTACGCCATTTTCGGC
>DASXJO010000593.1:0-3965 GCA_036497385.1 Candidatus Angelobacter sp.
CTTTTTACCAGCAGGGCAGCCATGTCCGTAAGGTACAACTCGTGGTGCGCGTTGTCCGTCTTGAGGCGGTCTATGTTGGCGAACAGCGGTTTGGTGGCAAAAGCGTAAATGCCCGAATTGATCTCACGTTCTTTTTGCTGCGCTTTGCTGAGCGCCTTCTGTTCCACAATGGCCTTTACACGATCACTGGAGCCTGCGCGAATCACGCGACCATAACCAAAAGGATCGGAGGGTGCGGCGGTAAGAATCGTCATGGCAGCTTTTTTGCTGAGATGAAAATCGCGTAGTGCGGCTACGGTGTCCGGACGAATCAAAGGCACGTCACCGGAAAGAACAAGAATGTTCTGGTATTGAGCTACCTGCTCGCGGGCGCACATGATGGCGTGTCCCGTGCCGCGCTGCTCAGCCTGCAAAACAAGCTGAACGCCCAAAGGCTCAACAGCGGCGCGCACATTTTCCGCCTGATGCCCGACGATGACATAGATGTGTTCGGCGGGAACGATCTGCTGGGCTGCTTTGATAACATGCGCCAGCAGCGGCTGGCCTGCTATCTCATGAAGCACTTTGGCGCGTTTGGATTTGAGCCGCGTGCCCTTTCCCGCTGCCATGATCACGATGGCAAAATCATGATTGCCGTTGATTTTCTGGTTACGCATTAAGCCATCATCTTAAAGCCTGCCGCGCCAGTTCGGGGGGCCGGCGGGCGGAATATGCCAGCCGTACCAGCTCCTGGCATAGGCGGTCGGTGGCATGGCGCGCAAAATGGCTTTCCATGATGAAGTTGCCGGGGATGCATTTCACGCCCAGTTGCTCCATGGCGGGAATGTCGGCTTCCACTTGCTCTGCATCTTCTTGCGCATAACGCTCTCTCATGCTGGCCGAAACAGGAGCGGTATTTACCAGAGCGTAATCAAAAATCCTGCGCGGAGAGTGATCGTAAAGCGCCTTGACGTGATCGGAAGCCTTCATGTGCAGGCTCTCATTTGCTTCAGTCATCAGGTTGCACACAAAAACTTTCAAGGCAGGCGAGGCGGCAATGGCTTCCGGAACACCACGCACCAACAGATTCGTGACAAGGCTGGTAAAGAGTGATCCTGGCCCCATGGTGATCACATCTGCTGCGGCAATGGCGGCCAAAGCTTGCGGCAATGGGTCGGGATTGGGCGGCACCATCTGCAGTTCCACGATCCTATGGTGGCTGGCATTAATGTTGGTCTCGCCCAGTACCTCTGAGCCGTCATCCATAATAGCTTTGAGTTGAACATTCGCCGAGGTAGCAGGAAGGATGTGCCCACGCGTGGCCAGGATCTCCGCCGCCTGTTTGACAGCGACGGCGAAGTCGCCGGTCATGGCGGTGAGCGCCGCCAGAAACAAGTTGCCGAAGTTGTGCCCTTCCAGATCGCCTGCGCTGGAGAAGCGAAACTGAAACAGCTTGGAAAGAAAGTTCTCGTCTTCAGAGAGCGCAACCAGGCAGTTGCGAACGTCACCCGGCGGAAGCATGCCCAGTTCTCGACGCAGGCGGCCGCTGGAGCCGCCGTCGTCGCTAACGGTGACGAGTGCGGTCAGATCAGCGATGTAAGGGCCGTCCGGAGCAACTTCACCGCTGCGAACCGTGTATTGCTTAAGGCCCTTGAGCAGGGTGGAGAGGCCGGTGCCTCCGCCAATGGCTACAACACGAATCCCTTGGTCTGAGCGGCGACGATTCTGCTCTGCTCGCGACGGCATGCGCGTTGCGCTAGCGCTTCCTTTGGTCGAAGTTGGAAGTCGGAAGATCGGTAGGCTCAGGGTAGAGCAATTCGGTAAACCGGGGATCGTCAGCCATATTCTGGAAGTCTGAATCGTTGCGGGCCTGGAAACGGTTCTGCGGATTCAGCCGGATGGACTCACCCAGGTTCTTGAGCGAGCTTTCAACCTGGCCGGTGAGGCAATCCACCACGGCCATGCCGTAATAGGCAAAGTCCGCCTTGGGATTGCTCTTGAGAATTTTCTCCATGTGGGTGCGGGCCTGATCGAACTGCCCTCCGTTCAGGAGAGAAACGGCGTAATCAAAGTGCTCTTCATGGGTCTTAAAGCTGGTAGCGCCGCCTGCGAGCTGCTGGTTGCAGAGATTCAGGTGGACGCGGGCGCGGTCCATAAGTTCGCGGTTGCCGGCGGCCAGAATCTTCTCCAGCAAAGTCTTGGCTTTATCGAATTTGTGCTCCTGCATGGCCTTGGCGGCAGCTTCATAGTTTTGCACAGCCTGTGCAAAACCAGGGTCTTCCCTGAAAGTCGGTTTTTGCGGCGGAGCAGGTGGTTTCTTGCCAGCCATGGTCTTCCTAATCCTAATGGGTTGTAATTTCAATGCTTTAGCAGGTAAACGATTAACGTTTCCTGCCAGTTTCTTCTTCATTCTATTGTTTCCTTGCGGTTCAGGCCAGAATAGCAATGAAAACGGGCTGTGGAAATCGGAAGTAACCAGCTATTCAAGCAGCGACAGAGCCGCTCAGGGGTGCAGCCCTTTATACGCAGAAAAAACGTATGCGTCAACTGCACCAAATAGTGTGCAAATCTTAATTCACCGGCTCTGGATTTTGAAGATCCAGCAACTTATAGTCGCCGCGCATAATGCCATCGCGGATCATTTTTGCCGACCAGCCTTTCTTGGACTGGCGATATGAATAAAGCGATTCCTGCATGCAAGTGCTGCAATTGGCGCCATGCGTACTCTCAAAGCAGCTGCGCAGGCTGGTGTGGCCATGGTTGCGATCGCAATAGCAATAGCAAGGCATCTGGTACAGAACGGGACCGGCCTTGGCGGCAGCTTTATACGCGGCAATCTGGGCCGGGGCAATCATGCCCTGATCTGCAAGTTGCTTTTGCGTGAGCACGGGCGGCAGCGTAGTACCGGTCTTGGGAGGCCCGGGGTGAAAAGCAGGGACCTCGGCGGCCTGGTTTACGAACTGCGCATGCGTCATGCCGGCGGCAAGAAGGAGGGTTAGCATAGCTAAAAAATGCTTCATATCCCGGCTATTTTACTCCAGAACAGGAGTCACTGAAATAGAGACTCAGCAGGCCCAAGTACGTATAATCAGGAAGCAGGAGCTGATCTCAAGTGGAAACACCTCAACAGGAGACAATTCAGATACAGACTGGGCCAGCGGCGCCTGCCCCGGAATCCACGGGTTTACGGACCTTACGCACATGGATGCGCGACCTGGTCTTTTCCGTAATCGTTTCATTCTTCATCATCCTGTTTGTCTATCAACCAGTAAAAGTGGAAGGCGGCAGCATGGAGCCGGGCC
Source organism: Candidatus Angelobacter sp. (assembly GCA_036497385.1). GTDB lineage: Bacteria > Acidobacteriota > Terriglobia > Terriglobales > Acidobacteriaceae > Angelobacter. The sequence goes on from DASXJO010000593.1 coordinate 3,282, forward strand.
TGGAAGACCAGGAGCGGATTGTCATCAACAAGCTGGTGTACCGGTTTGAGAGCATCGAACGCGGCGACATCATTGTGTTCCGCTATCCGCGCGATACGCGCAAGAGCTTTATTAAACGGGTCATCGGGCTTCCTGGCGACCACATTCACATCGCTTACGGGCATGTATATGTGAATGATGAGCAGCTTGCAGAGCCTTATGTGCCTTCAGACTATCTGGATGCCCGCTCCTATTCAGACCTTGTAGTGCCTGGGAATTCCTACTTTGTGCTGGGCGACCATCGTTCCATGTCCAATGACAGCCGCGAATTCGGCCCAGTGATGCGCAGCTACATCTATGGCAAAGCCATTTTTGGTTATTGGCCGATGGAGAAGTTGGGACTCCTGCACTGATAAGCAATGTTTAAAAAACTTCAAGTTGCTCTCATCCGCAATTTTACCCGCAAACGTCTGGGCAAAGACATTGCTCCGCTGCAAATCATTGCTACCCACCCCGACGTTTTGATCCCTTACGCCAAGTTCAGCATGGCGCTGGACAAAACCGACCTTGTACCGGCGAAACTGAAAGTCCTGGGACAGATTCGCGCGGCCAAGCTGGTGGAATGTCCTTTTTGGAATCGACATTAACTCTGCCGGCGGCAGACGCGCAGGCTTGAGCGACGATCAGATCCGCAACCTGAACTGG
>DASXJO010000594.1:0-6364 GCA_036497385.1 Candidatus Angelobacter sp.
CACGCTGGCTGAGGCCACTGAGCAATTTAAGAAAACACGCGCCGGTACGATCCAGTTTCTAGAGCAGTACACAGACGATCTGCGCGCCAGCGAAGTAAAACATCCTCACCCGGCGGCCGGAATGTTGAGCATTTGTGAAATGCTGGTGGCGATGGCCATGCATGCCAAACGGCATGCGGCACAGATTGAAGAGATCAGGACAAGTTTGAAGTTGAACTAAGAAGATTCGATTTTAAATAACCATGGCCGAAGTAAAAGAAGTTAAGAACGTAACCATCACCGTTGACGGCAAACAGGTCACAGCGCCTGCGGGCACCCTGCTCATTGAAGCCTGCAAGGCCGTGGGCATTGAAGTCCCATCATTCTGCTATTACCCCGGACTCTCCCTCCAGGCCGCCTGCCGCATGTGCCTGGTGCGCATTGAGAAAATGCCCAAGCTCCAGACCGCCTGCACCGTGCCGATCACGGACGGTATGGTCGTCGCCACGGCCACCGATGAAGTTCGTCAGGCGCGCAAGTCGATGATCGAACTCCTGCTCGGCAACCATCCGCTGGATTGCCCGGTGTGCGATGCCGGCGGCGAATGCGAATTGCAGGACATGACTTTCAAGTACGGCGCGGCGGAATCGCGCTACATGGAAGGCAAGCTCCATAAAGAAGAGCAACAGTGGTCGCCCGTTGTCTTCTTCGACCGTCCGCGCTGCATCCTCTGCTACCGCTGCGTGCGCGTTTGCGGTGAAGGCATGGACGTTTCCGCTCTCGGCGTGCAGCTGCGCGGTTCCAGCTCGGTAATCGCTCCCAATGAAGGCGACCATCTGGACTGTGAAGAATGCGGCATGTGCATTGACATTTGCCCAGTCGGCGCGCTGACCTCCGGCGCTTATCGCTATAAAACGCGTCCGTGGGAGATGAAGCATGTTGGCACCATCTGCACGCACTGTGGCGATGGCTGCAAGACCACGCTGGGCGTCCGCCGTTCCGATAGCGGCATGGATATCGTCCGTGGTGATAATCGCGATAAGAGCGGCATCAACGGTGATTTCCTCTGCATCAAGGGCCGCTACGCCTTTGATTACTTCGACCACCCTGGCCGCCTCCGCCAGCCGCTCATACGCAAAGACGGCAAGCTCACGCCCACCACGTGGGAAGAAGCAATTGAGCATGTGGGCAAGCGCCTGCGCGAGATTCGCGATAGCAGAGGCGGACAGGCCATCGGCGTGATCGGCTCCAACCGCACCACCAACGAAGAAAATTATCTTTTGCAGAAGTTCGCGCGAACGGTGCTGGGGACCAACAACATTGATCACCATCGCACAGCCGATTTCGCCGGCTTTGCCCGGGCCGTCGCCGGAAAAGAAAACGCCACGGCCACCATGCGTGACGTCGCCAGCGCATCAGCCATTCTGCTGATTGGCAACGATCCCACAGAGCGCCATCCGCTGCTTGCATGGAATATCCGTACCAATGTCCGCCTGAATCAGGCGAAACTGTATGTCGTAAATTCTCAGCCCATCAAGCTGCAGCGCCAGGCCACCCGGTTTGTGCAAGTCCCTGAAGGGCGCGAAGGCAAGTTGGTCTCATTCCTCAACGGCGACGATGCCGCTGCCGGGGCGCTCACCGGCGCCAGCGGATCGAACGATGCCTTGAAGCAGCTGCGCGACGAACTAAAAGCTCAGAAAGACCTGGTCATCATCTTTGGATCTGAGCTGCAGGGCGCAGACATTCCCGCGCTGGTTAAGTTCGGGGCCGCTGCAAATGCCAAGTTCATCTGCCTGGGCGATTATGCCAACTCTCGCGGCGCGGCCGATATGGGACTCTACCCCGATCTATTGCCGGGATACGTGGCCATCGACGGGCCGCACAAGTACAACGAAGAGTGGGGCGCGCTCTCAAAGAGCAAAGGCTTGTCACTGCAGGAGATGATGCAGGCAGCCAAGAGCGGAAAGCTGTCCGCGCTTTATGTCGTCGGCTCAAACCCGGTAGTCGATTACAACTTTGATCCCGCGGCGCTGCAAAACACTTTTGTAGTTGTGCAGGAATTGTTCCTCACGGAAACCGCCATGCTCGCTGAAGTGGTCCTGCCTGCGGCTTCTGCGTATGAAAAGGGCGGCACCTTTACCAACACCTGCGGCGATCTGCAATTGCTCAAGAAAGCCGGCGACATTTCCGGCCTGAAGAGCGATTTTGAAATCATTGTTCGCGTGGCAGAGCGGATTGGCACAGAAGTCCGCAAGCTGGTGCCTTTTGGCAGCGGCGTTCGGGCGGACATGGGACAGACGCGTGGAGCGCAGTCGGGTGAAGCTGACCGCCATTCTGTCTGGCTGGTGGCCCATAATCTTGAACCGCGGCTTAGCCCGTTTGATCCTTATGCCATGCTGGACGAGATCCAGCGGCTGGTTCCCGGATATGAATTTTCGCGCCTCAGCCTGCTGGCCGGAAACGATCAGCACATGCTCGCAGCCGAACACAGCAATGCTGGCGCAGGCAATGGTTTGGTACAGATTGTCCCCGCCAATGACACGCTGTTTACATCAGGATCGCTGGGACGCTACTCAAACACGCTCAACAGTGTGATCGAAAATAAACGCGCGCCGTCGAACAAAGAAGTAATGGCGGATTAGGCAATTAGCATCTGGCAATTAGCAAGTGGCATTAGCCGCCGCGCAGGCGGCTCTGTATAGGGACCGTGGACACAAAAACTTTTATCATCGCTTCCGTAATTAAGATCGCGCTTGTGGTCTTCATCATGCTCACGGGCGTGGCCTACACCACGTGGCTGGAGCGCAAAGTGATTGGCCGCATCCAGAACCGTTGGGGACCAACGCGTGTGGGCCCGTTCGGCCTGCTGCAACCGCTGGCGGACGGAGTGAAGTTCATCCTGAAAGAAGATCTGCTGCCGGACTACGTCCACAAGGGCCTGTTCATTCTTGCGCCCATGCTGGCGCTGGTGATGTCATTGATCTCAATCGCCGTGATTCCGTTTGGCGAAACCATCACCATTGCCGGACATACCACGGCACTGCAGATCAGTGGCATAACCCATGCAGGCGGCGGTATTACTGATATCAACATTGGCCTGCTCATTATTCTTGGCGTGACTTCCATCGGCGTTTACGGAGTTGCACTGGCGGGCTGGTCTTCTAACAGCAAATATTCCCTGCTTGGATCGCTCCGCGCCAGCGCTCAGATGATCAGCTATGAGCTGGCCCTGGGCTTGTCTCTTGTAGGTATTCTGCTGCTTTCCGGCACGCTGAGCCTGCGTGAGATCGTTTCCAGCCAGAGCGGCAACTGGGTCTTGGGCGGACATGACACGCATATTCCGCACTGGTTCATCTTTCCGCAGATTGTGGGTTTCTTTATTTATCTGCTGGCGGCCTACGCTGAAACCAACCGTATACCGTTTGATATGCCAGAGGCTGAAACCGAGCTCGTCGCCGGCTATCACACGGAATATAGCTCGATGAAGTTCGCCATGTTCTTCATGGCCGAGTACGTGAACATGTTTACCGTCGCGTGCCTGGCGACGCTGCTGTTCTTTGGCGGATGGCACGGGCCGCACCTTGGATTCCTTCCGCCGCTCGCACAGTCACTGCTGCCTGTCGTCTATTTCGCGGCTAAAGTTTTCTTTTTTATCTTTCTCTATATATGGATTCGCGGCACGCTGCCGCGCTTCCGCTATGACCAGCTCATGGCCTTTGGCTGGAAGTTTCTTCTGCCGCTGGCCATTGCCAACATCATTGTCACCAGCCTGATTGTGGCGTGGGGGGCATAACCGGATGGTCCATCAGGTCCTATTCATCGTGTTTGGTTTGATCTGCGTTGCAGGCGCAATCAACCTGCTGGTGCAGCGTCATCCCATCAGCAGCGCGCTCTCGCTCGTCGTGGTAATGGCCTCGCTGGCGCTGATTTATCTTCTGCTGGGCGCGGAATTCGTCGCGGCCATCCAGGTGATTGTCTATGCCGGCGCCATCATGGTGCTGTTTGTCTTTGTGATCATGTTGCTGAACGCCGGAGCGGAAGAACGCACGCGCGGCAGCCGGATTGCGCTTTTTGTCGGCGTGCCCGGTGTAATTATTCTGGCCGGGACCGTGGGGTGGATGCTGGTAAGCGGAAGCGGACGGCTGGGCACCGTCAGCATCAGTTCCAGCAATTTTGGTGAAACCCACAACATCGCCCACCTGCTGTTTCGCGACTTCTTACTGCCTTTTGAAATCACCTCAGTGCTGATCCTCATCGCTATTATGGGCGCGGTAGTGCTGGGAAAGAGGGAAAGCTAAGATGGTCCCACTTTCCTGGTATCTCATCCTGAGCGGCATCTTGTTTTCGCTGGGTGTGCTCGGTTTTTTGCTCAAGCGCAACATCATCACCATTTTCATGTCGATTGAATTGATGTTGAATGCCGTGAACCTGAGCTTTGTGGCGTTTGCCAATTACTGGAACACTCATCCGGTGGCGGACAAGTCGATTGTTCCGCTGAGCGGACAGGTGTTTGTCTTCTTTGTGATGGTGGTGGCCGCGGCAGAAGCTGCCGTTGGGCTGGCAATTATCATTTCTGTTTTCCGTACCCGTGAGACCCTGAACGTTGATCGCGTGAACCTGCTGAAATTATGACCAAGAACTTACATCTCTGGGTAATTCCGCTGCTTCCGCTGATTGGCGCGGCAATCAATGGCCTGCTGGGCCGTCGCTTCAAGAATGCGATTGTCAGCGCCGTTGCCCTGCTGTTTACTGCGGCATCATTCGGCTGGGCGGCTTGGGCGGTGTGGACTGTGTGGCCGGGTAGCGGCATTGCGCTGCCCCACATTGAAACGCTGGCCACGTGGATTACCGCAGGCAGTTTTTCCGCTCCGTTTGGTTTCTACCTCGACCAGCTTTCCATGATTATGGTGCTGGTGGTCACCGGCGTCGGGTTCCTGATTCATATTTATTCCGTCGGATACATGGCGCATGAAGGTGGTTATTATCGGTTCTTCGCCTACCTGAACCTCTTCATGTTCTTCATGCTCACGCTGGTGTTGGCGAACAACTATCTGCTGATGTTCGTGGGCTGGGAAGGCGTGGGTCTTGCGTCATATTTGTTGATCGGCTTTTTCTTTCTTAAGGACTCTGCCGCCGACGCGGGCAAGAAAGCATTCATTGTCAACCGCATCGGGGACTTCGCGTTTCTGATCGGGATGTTCCTGATCATTCAACATTTTGGATCGCTGAACTATGACGCGGTTTTCGGCAAAATCGCTGAAGGTCACTTCTCGCCTGAAGCTGGCTGGGGACTCTTCACCGCCATCGCGCTCTGTCTCATGTTTGGCGCCACGGGCAAGTCAGCACAGGTCCCTCTTTACGTCTGGCTGCCGGACGCCATGGAAGGTCCAACGCCAGTCTCCGCACTGATTCATGCCGCAACCATGGTCACGGCCGGCATTTACATGATCGCCCGTTCGCATGCCATCTTTAATCTGGCGCCGCATGCGCTGCAAATAGTCGCCATCATTGGCTGCATCACAGCGATTTTTGCCGCCACCATGGGCATGGCCCAGACCGACATCAAGCGCGTTCTCGCGTATTCCACGGTGTCCCAGTTGGGATATATGTTCCTGGCCTGCGGCGTGGCCGCATACTCGGCCGGAATCTTCCACCTGATGACGCATGCGTTCTTCAAAGCGCTGCTCTTCCTGGGCGCGGGCTCGGTGATTCATGCTGTCGGCGGTGAGCAGGACATGCGCCGTATGGGCGGCTTGCGCAAGCTGATTCCAGTTACGTTCTGGGTAGTTACCATCGCGACGATTGCCATCGCTGGAATTCCGCCGTTCGCCGGCTTCTTCAGCAAGGACGAAATTTTGGGTGCCGTCTTTCACAGTCCTTATGGCGGCCCCGTGATCTGGGGCATTGGCGTTCTCACAGCCGGACTCACTTCCTTTTACATGTTTCGCTTGTGGTTCATGACATTCTTTGGTGAGCTAAAGCTGGGCTCGGTTGATGCCGGCGAAGAAGCGCATGCGGCCCACGCTCCCGCACAAGCTGCGCACGGCCCGGCTTCCCATTCGCACGGCCATGCCGATGACCAATCCCACGGGCATGGCGGCGTGCATGAATCGCCCTGGATCATGCTGGCTCCGTTGGTAATTCTTGCAGTGCTGTCATTCGTCGGCGGATGGGTCGGTGTTCCCCAGTTCATCGGCGGACATAACGAGATTGAGCATTTCCTGTCGCCTGTAATGCAGTCCGGACCGTCCGTCGCGGGCGAGGCCGTCTCTGATAAGGATGCCACCACATCACACGCGGGTGAAGCGACGCCGGAAAACACAAAAGAAGAACTGTTTTTGGCTGGAACCTCTATCGTCGCTGCGTTGATCGGCTTATTCTTCGC
>DASXJO010000595.1:0-15725 GCA_036497385.1 Candidatus Angelobacter sp.
CCCACTATCGCTCGTAGTAGCACTACGTAGTGCTCTCACCTGCGTTTCTACTTCCTTCCTGAGGGGTACGTATGAAATTTCAGAAGTGGTTTGGGCTCACTTTGGCGGCGCTGTTTTTGATCGTATCCTCGGCGGTCGCCTCAACACCTTCCAGCGCAACACTGAATGCGCCAGCAGCAGGACAAACGAGTTCAATAGCATGGTCTGGCGGACCACTTTCGGGGGCCACGGCTGATCCCGCAGCCTGCACCAGCGTGAATTGCGATACTTTTGCGCTTACGGTGAATGTCCCGGCCACGTTTTATACGTCGAACCCAACGTACGCGGTGCACGTGAGAATTAACTGGGCCAGCAACACCAATGATTTTGACCTGAATGTGAATGACGCGTCCGGGACCACGGTTTGCTCGTCAGGACAGGGACAGACGAATTTTGAAGATGCCGACTGCGGCGCGCTGCCCGCTGGCACTTATACGGTGCAGGTGGTTGGATTCACGGTGGTGAACGCCACTTATACGGGATCGGCGACGGTTGCGCCTGAGCCGGCAATGTCCACCGGTACGGCGCGATACAAGAAAAGCAACATGACTTTCAGCGCTCCCCAGGAATTGAAGCGGCCCAACAACTTCTTGAATTCCAGCGGCAATGTACTTACGGCAGATCAGGATGTGGAGCCGCGCGTGGTGCATGACTCGCTGGGCAACTTGTACGTGGCTGCTATTGAGGGCGTGCCCGGCGGTATCGATGTATGGAAATCCACCGACGGAGGCGGCAGCTTCAACTATCTTGGCCAGCCGGACGGAGTTCAGATTGGCTCTGCGCTTGCCGGTGTTGATGGCGTGGGCCTGGGCGGCGGCGATGAAGATCTGGCGGTGAGTCCTGCGGGCGCTGTGTACGCAAGCTCGCTCTGGCTAGGTTCAGCTACGCAGAGCACGTCATTCAACGGAGGAACAGTCTGGGTGTCAAATCCGGTTTCCAGCGATTTGCCGCTGGTTGATCGGCAGTGGATTGCGCCGCACGGCAACAACGAACTGTATCTCACCACCAAGCAGCTCGGCGCTGATCTCAACGGGACGGTTACGCTGTTTGTGGCCAAGTCATTTGATAGCGGACTGACCTTTACGCAGGTCTCTCCGGTCACCACGCCTGAAGCGGGCGTTCAGCCGGGAGATCAGGGCAACATTATTGTGGACCAGAACAACGGCAACGTGTACACGGTATTCATTGACGCGCACGGAAACATTGTTTGGCTGGCGCGCTCCACAGACGGCGGAGTTACCTGGATTCTGAAACAGGTTTTCGCCGCGCCTGCGGGCACGAACCTGGCGAACATTTTCCCCGTCGCGGCAATTGACAAGGCAAGCAATGTCTATGTCACGTTCTCCAATGGAACCAATGTATTTATGGCGGCTTCAACTGACCAAGGCGGAACGTGGACTACTCCGGTGCGCGTGAATAACGGCGCCGGGACCAAGACCGCTATTGGGGCATGGATCGCAGGAGGCGCAGCAGGAACTGTTGACATTGCATGGTGGGGCACCAGCGCCAGCAATCCTAACGATCCTACGGCGCAGTGGAATGTCTATTCGGCACAGTCCCGCAATGCCACAGCTGCGGTTCCAACGTTTAGCCAGACCACGGCCACGCCGGTTATCCACGTTGGCCCAATTTGCAATCAAGGATTGGCTTGTGCCAGCGGTACCCGCAACCTGGCGGAATACTTTGGCACGGATGTAGGTCTGAATGGCGAATCGCTGATTGTTTATCCGGACGACAAGAATACGTCGAGCCCGTCGGGCGCGGCCCGCACGTTCTTTGTTAAGCAGACGGGTGGGAGCACGATTAAGTAAGCGGACTTCAGCAATTTGGGGGAGAAGTTCTCCGAAGGATTTCTCTCCCAGTTTATTATCGTCGCGCAAAGAAGGGTGGTTGGGAAATTTAGCAACTCGCTCGACGCTCACACTACCTGTATCAACGGTTTCCCTGGCGGAAGCACTTCGCCGATTTCGACAGCGGGCACGCCTGAATCGGTAAGCGCGGCAAGCAGCGCGGCGGCATCGGAGCGGGCAACAGACAGCAGCAATCCGCCGGCGGTTTGGGGATCGAAAAGAATTGTCCGGATTTCTGCGGGGACGCTCTCGTCATAGCTGACCAGGCACTCGGCGAAATCCCGGTTATTGTTCAGGCCTCCGGGGATAAAGCCGGCGCGCACGCAGTCCATGGCCCCGGCAAGCAGAGGAACGTTGGCCGAGTTGATGCGCACGGAAACGCCGCTGCCCGCGGCCATCTCCCGCGCATGGCCGATAAGGCCAAAGCCGGTAATATCGGTAGCGGCGTGCACGGTGAACTTGCCCGACGCGGCAATTTCGGCAGCGCGCACATTCAGCGTGGTCATGGATTGAGTGGCGACGTCAATCCATTCCTGCTTGGCCTCACCGCGCTTGATGGCCGTGGAGATCACGCCGGTCCCCAGGCCCTTGGTCAGGATGAGCGCGTCAAGGATCTGCGCGTTGGAGTTGGTCCAGACTTTTTGCGGATCAACCATGCCGGTGACGGAGTAGCCAAACTTGATTTCAGGATCGCGCACGCTGTGGCCGCCGATCACCACGCATCCGGCCTCCATCATTTTGGAAAGGCCGCCGGCGAGAATTTGTTGCAGCACGTCAAGATCGCCTTTATCGGGAAAGCAGACAATGGCCAACGCGGATAAAGGCTTTCCGCCCATGGCGTAAACGTCGCTCAGGGAATTGGTGGCTGCAATCTGGCCAAAGGTGAATGGGTCGTCAACAATAGGCGTAAAGAAATCCACGGTTTGGACGAGCGCCTGTGTGGCGGAAATCTTGTACACTCCGGCGTCGTCGGCTGTGTCAAAGCCAACCAGCACGTTCGGGTCATTTTGCCGGGCTAATTTCCCAAGCACCGCGTCCAGCGCCGCCGGACTCAGCTTGTTTGCTCAACCCGCAGCTTTTACCTGCTCCGTGAGACGGATTGTTTTGAGTTCTGCCATCAGTTGGTATTTTACAGGGAAGTGGGATCTTTCTCTGAAATCTCGAGTGGCTTTCCTGATCAGCGTTATCAGTGAAAATCAGTGGTAAATGGATTTTCCGAAGATCCGCGTTCATCTGCGTGGATCCCTGGTAGGTTTGCAGTTGTTTTGGCTAATTGCCATTTGCTAAGTGCTAATTGCTGGGCTCAGTACCCGATGCTCACAACTTTCACTGTCGGAACCTGGCCGTCCCAATCGGTAGTGACGTGCTCCAGCGTAAGGCGGAAATCGCGCGTCTGGCCCGGAGCAAGCGGCGCGCGATCGATCAATCCGTAATCGACATAAGGAACATTCGGCAGCAGAACAGTTACAGGGAGCGTGTCTTTTTGTGCGATTTCACCCAGAGAATTTTTGAAGATCACCTGCACGCTCGCGCTCGAAACTTTGCGGTCAGTAGCGTTAGTGAGCTTGCCTTCAATGTAAGTCACCGATCCGCCGGCAAAGTTTTCCGCCGTGGCCATATGCAGCCCAGAAATTTGCAGCTTTGCCAGGTTAGGATCACCGGGCGCAGTGCTGGCAGGCTTTCCCGCGCGTGTGAGCAGTACCAATCCGATGATCAGGACCAGCACACACACTCCACCGATTGCCATTGGCAACCAGCTTCTTTTGTCTTCTTGCTGCGGCGCGGGAGAAAACAGCTGTTCGCTTTGAGAATCGTCCATGCGAGAGATTCTACTACCCCACGCTGTTACAGATTGCGCACCTGTGATGCAGCCGCAGAGTTTGCGTTCAGCTTTACTTCTGCACTGTCACTTGCAAAATGCTCAGTTCCGGAGGCTTGCCGTCCCAGGTTCCTGGCACTTGGGAATAGCGCACGCGGAAAGCGGTGGACTGTCCCGGCTTGAGCGGCTTCTCAGAGAGGTCCTTCACCGCTGCGACATCGGCACTTTTGGAATCGGCTGCCTGCATCGGCACTTGTTGTGTCAGGAGTGGATTGCCGTTCTTATCGTGGAAAACCGCCGAAACAATGGCCTGTGTGATCGGGCGTGAGCCGGTATTTGTGGCTTGGCCATAAACGTCCACATTGCTCAAGCCATTCACATTTTGTGGGGCAATGCGAACATCTGCAATGCGCACCTGCGGCGAGGGCTGCGTGGAACCATTGATGGCTTTAGTTGCAGCTTTGTCAGTGCGCGGCGTTAGCCAGAGAGTGGCGATGAGCAGGAGCACCGCAACAGCCAGGGCAATTAGCGGCCAGGGAAATTTGCTTTCCGGCGGTTTAGTCGCATCGGGAGGAAAGGGCTTGTGTTCCATACTTACTCCTCAAAGTCTAAGGAGACCAATACAGAAACAGATGGTTGGAGCACGGCAGCGGTTGCCGCGTTATTCTCCCGCCACCATCATGCCATCAATGCGCAGAGTGGGCGCGGCCATTGAGCCGCGAAATTCCAGGTCATTGCCAATCTCAGAGATGTTGTTCAGCATGTCTTTGAGATTGCCGGCCACGGTAACTTCTTCCACCGGATAGGTGAGTTCGCCATTTTCAATCCACACGCCGCTCACTCCCCGCGAGAAATCGCCGGTAACCATGTTCACGCCAAAGCCGAGGAACTGAAAAACATACAGCCCCTGCTTGATGTTGCCGATAATCTGCTGCGGCGTGCGATCGCCCTTTTGCAGGTAAAAATTTCCGCTGCCGATCCCCGGCGTTCCAGCCAGCCCGCGTGAAGCGTTGCCGGTGGTTTTCATCCCCAGCTTTTTCGCCGTGTACGTATTCAGCAGGTAAGACTTGAGCACGCCATTCTCGATGACGACAGTCCGGCGCGTAGGAACGCCTTCCCCGTCAAACGGTTCGGTGCCAAAGCCGCCGGGAATTGTGCCGTCATCCACAACTGTTATGTTGCTGGCCGCCACTTGCTCTCCCAGTTTGTTGGCCAGGAACGACGATTGCCGGTAAATCGCTCCGCCATCCACTGCGTCAAAAATGTTATCCAAGATTGATTCGGCGACCGTGGGATCAAGCACAATCGGTACCTGCGTGGACTTGATCTTGCGCGAGCCCAGCCGGCGCAAGGTGCGTCGCGCAGCTTCGCGTCCCACGGATTCAGGTGATTCCAGCTTGGCCATGGTGCGCGCCAGTGCGTACCAGGCATCGCGCTGCATGTTGCCGTTCTCGTCCTGCGCAATGGGCGCGGCGGAAACCGAGCAATACGAACGGCGAAATTCACCCACAAATCCATGCGAGTTGGCCAGCACCTTGTGGCTTATCGCCGCATCAAATGACCCGCCGTCAGAATTTTTCATCCGCGGATCGGCTTCCAGCGCAGCGCGCTCAGCACGACGAGCATAGTCAATGCGCTGCTCCGGCGGAAGTGAGTAGACGTCTTCATAATAAAGTTTCAGATCGCCCTGCAAAGAACCAAGCTGGTCAGGCTCTGGAATGCCCGCGTAAGCGTCTTCTGAAGTCACGCGCGCCAACTCAAGCGCTCCACTGATCAGCCGCTGAATTCCATCTGTTGAGAAGTCACTGGAGTAGGTGCTGGCGGCGCGCTGGCCAAGAAATGTGCGCAGGCCAATGGCGCGTGAGCCTGCTTCTTTCAGCGTCTCCACTTCTCCCATGCGCACCACCGTGGAGAACTCTGAACCTTCCCGCACCACAGCTTCGGCGGCGGTTGCTCCGGACTTCATTGCGCGTGAAACTACGGTGGCCGCCAGATCACGCAGCTCTGTTTCAGCCTCAGTTACTGTTTGGGTATTGGTGGCCATTATCGAGCGGTACCGCCCACGGTCATGCTGTCCAGCTTCAGAGTTGGAATGCCAACACCCACCGGTACAGACTGTCCGTCCTTGCCGCAAGTGCCCACGCCTTCGTCAAGCTCAAGGTCGTTGCCCACCATGGAGACTTTCGTCAGCGCGTCCGGACCGTTGCCAATCAGCGTGCAGTTTTTGAGCGGCGCGGTTACATGACCGTTTTCAATCATGTAAGCCTCAGAAGCGGAGAAGACAAACTTGCCATTGGTGATATCAACCTGTCCGCCGCCAAAGTTCACCGCGTAAACGCCGCGCTTTACTGAGCGGATAATATCTTCCGGCGAATCATCGCCCGCCAGCATATATGTGTTGGTCATGCGTGGCATGGGAATATGCGCGTAACTTTCACGCCGACCGTTGCCCGTATCGGGCATGCCCATCAGCTTCGCGGAAAGCTTGTCGCTGAGGTAGCCCTTGAGAATCCCTTTTTCGATCAAGACAGTGTTCTGCGTCGGCGATCCTTCGTCATCCACGTTGATTGATCCGCGCCGTGAAGGCAGCGTGCCGTTGTCCACCACCGTGCATTTATCTGACGCTACGCGCTTGCCCACCATGCCGGAGAACGCCGACGTTCCTTTGCGATTGAAGTCCGCTTCCAGTCCGTGGCCAATCGCTTCATGCAGCAGGATTCCCGGCCAGCCCGGTCCCAGTACAACTTCCATTTCGCCCGCTGGAGCTTCAACCGCGCCCAGTTGGATAATGGCCTGCCGCGCGGCGTCCTGGGCAAAATGTTCCGGAGTCTTCTCCGTCATAAAGAAATCGATTCCCACGCGACCGCCGCCGCCGGCTGCGCCTTTGGCGGAATTCTCTCCGGACTTGGCAATCGTACCCACGGTGAACCGCGCCATCGGCTGGACATCAGTAGCAAATGTCCCGTCTGAGCCTATCACCAGGATCTGGCGCATCTCGTCAAAATAACCGGCGCGTACTTGTACCACACGTGGATCATAAGCGCGTGCAGCGCGGTCGGCCCGCATCACCAGCTCCAGTTTCGCTGCAATGTCTGCATCGGCTGAAGGCGAGGCATTCGGATAAAGCTGGTGATTTAAATTTTCCTTAAATCCTTCAATCGGGCTTTTCGCCGGCCCGCGTGCAATCAGGGCCGCAGTCCGCGCGGCGCGCAGTATTTTTTCTGGCGCCAGATCGTCGGTATACGCATAGCCCGTGCGCTCACCGGCTAGGACGCGCACACCACACCCGGCAGAGATCCCCTGGGAAGCGGATTTCACGATCGACTCATCCACGCTGATTGAGGTGGAGGTCAGATATTCGAAATACAAATCGGCATAGTCGCCCCCGGCGGAAAGTGCTTCGCCCAGGTAGCGCTGTAAATCATTGGGAGTAATGCCAAACTTCTGAAAGAAAAGATTTTGATTTTGTGTCATCGGCTCTTTTTATTAGATGTCCCGTGGAAGGGAAAAGGACCACCCTGCGTCCTTAACTATTGTCGCACTTTTATTCAGTATCGATAGTAAGAGTAAAGACTCGGGGCAAAAATGGGCGAAAGTTCACAAAACACGCATTTTTTACCCAACGGAAGCGTCATTTTGATACTTAGTCCTCAATCCGGCTGCCATGGTAGGATTTTTTGCACGGACCAATATGAAGAAGACCAATATTAAAAAGAGCGCGACCGCCAAAGCCGAATCGCCTTCTCGGCTGATCGACGCAAGGATAAAGGAACTGGACGACTGGAGGGGCAAAACGCTCTTCCGTGTCCGCGCTCTCATAAAACAGGCTGTCCCAGATGTGGCGGAAGAGTGGAAGTGGAGAGGCGTTCCGGTTTGGTCTCACAATGGAATAATCTGCACCGGCGAGACGTATAAAAGCGTGGTGAAACTGACTTTCTTGAAGGGCGCTTCGCTCAAGGATCCTTCAGGACTGTTCAACTCCAGCCTTGAAGGCAATACCAGGCGCGCAATCGATTTGCATGAAGGTGATGAATTGGATGAGGACGCCTTCAAGACGCTCATACGCGCCGCTGCGGCCCTGAACAAGTCATTGGCCCGATAGCGAATCAGCACTCAGGCGAAAATGTTTCCTACAGGCGAGAACAAGTGTCGGCACGACTTCTAGAGATTGCTTTATCCACGCAATGGTTTGTATCAGGGCACGCGTTTACGCGTGCCGCAAAGCGTTAAGGTTGAGCGGGCTTTTAGCTCCCTGAGAGCACTTCAGTCGCAGGCCGGCAATAAATCCATCTCCGGTTCCGCAACCTGTACATTCTGCTCTGTCGCATGTCCGCTCAGCAGCTCCTCAAAGAACCTCTCCACGCTGGCCAGGATGGCCGGTCCCGTCTGCGCGTCATAGCATGCGCGGCGCAACGCATTGCCACCCGGGATTCCATGCGTGAACCAAGCCACAAACTGCTTCATCTTGCCCGGTGAGCCGTGCATAGTTTCATCCACCAGCATTTTGAAATACGTGCGGATCATCTCGTAACGATCGGCTTCCGTTGGCTGGTCGTAGCATCCGGTTTCTGCATGCTGCCGAATCTGGCGGAAGATCCATGGATTTGACGCAGCCGTGCGCCCGATCATCACTCCGTCGCACCCGGTTTGCGCCACCATGGCAATGGCATCTTCGGGCGTGCGTATATCGCCGTTCCCGACCACGGGAATCTTCACCGCATCTTTCACAGCGGCAATCCATTCCCAGCGCGCATTGCCGCTGTAACCTTGCTCGCGAGTGCGGGCATGCAGCGCCACGCCATTCAGGCCGCAGTCCTCGGCCATTTTAGCCAGCGGAACGCAGACAATGTTTTCGTCATCCCAGCCCAGCCGGAACTTCACGGTAAAAGGGATCTTTACCGCGGCGCGGACCGCTTCAAAGATCGTGCCAATCACGGGCAAATCCTTCAACAGGCCTGAGCCGCCGTTGCACTTGACCACGCGCTTTGCCGGACAACCGAGATTGAGATCGACGAGATCAAAGCCGGCATCTTCCACGATCTTGGCCGACTCAGCCAGCGTGTAAGGATCGCTGCCAAAAAGCTGCGCCGATATGGGGTGTTCGTCCTCGTAGAAAGTCAGATAACGTTTGCGCTTGGATTCGCGCGTACGGAAAAGGCCGTCAGCCGAAGTGAATTCTGTCATCAACAAACCGCAGCCGGAAATTTCATTATTCCTGAGGACCGCCGAAGAGTCCTGCACCCCACCAACGGTAATCTGCGCCTGATGCAGTTCAGCGTGTGACAATTCACTTTCACGCTCTTCCGGCGCCGACATGATTTCGCCCGGAGGCCGCACAAAGCTGGCATTGCGAATAAACCGACGGAATACCGTGTCCGTCACGCCGGCCATGGGAGCGAGAATTGTTGCCGGCGCAATGCGTACATTGCCGATCTGGAGAGACTCCGGCACCTGCGCCCCTTGCGGTGCGACAGTGCTATTGGCCGGATTTTCCCAGAATTTCTTCACAAACTAAGTTTACCCCCACCACGGAGACACAGAGGCACGGAGAAAAGACGCAACACAAAAGTACATACCGCGACTATTGACTCCTGGAACTCGAAACTGCTCAGCGTCTCCTAAATCCTGATTAGCCAAGCCCTGGTTTTCTCCGCGTCTCCGTGCCTCCGTGGTGAAAATTGGGTTTCTTCGCCAAAAACAAAGCCTCCGCCGCGGCGGAGGCCTCAATCAAACTCGCGGCCTTATTGTTTGGCCTCTGCGGTCTTCGCTGCCTGGGCCTTGCCGGCATCGGACTTCGCATATTTCCGGCGGAAGCGCTCGACTCGTCCGGCGGTGTCCACCAGCTTCTGCTTGCCGGTAAAGAACGGGTGGCAATTCGAGCAGATTTCCAGGTTAATGGCGCCCTTATGGGTTGACCGGGTGGTAAATGTGTTTCCACATGCGCAGTGCACGCGCGTTTCTTCATACTTGGGATGGATCGCTGCCTTCATTGCCTCTGATACCTTTCGCGGTAAAGCCTTATTTTACCTGAAATTAGCTGATTTTGACTAGATATGGCCCCCGATATCGGGGCCAGGGTTGGAAATCATGACCTCAAGCCACTACCAAACAATCTCGTCATCCTGAGGTCCGTTAAAACGAGCAAGCGCTTTCTTCAGCTTGCGAGTAGGACCGAAGGACCTTTTGTTTTGAGCAATTCCTAACCTTGCGTTGGATGGCGCCGGATAAGGAAACGATTCATTTGAGACATTCTTAAAAAGTATCAAAGCCGAGCAGAACTCTTTTTGCTCCACTGGCGTAAAATCGATTATTTAGCTTAGTCATTCAGCCCAGCTCAGGAGCCCTTGCCTTATGATCCGCAATGACATCCTTCAGAAGTTCCCTGACCTCTTCGGAGCCAAAAAAGTAAACGGCCGCGACGTCAACGTCCAGGAAACCATCACCACGCTCACCCGGGAGCTGCGGCCGGAGATTGCCGCCGCGTTGACCGCGCGCCGCCAAATTCTTGAATCACCCGCGCCAGTGCGCGAAAAATACGGCTGGCCTAAGTGGGACGAGAGATTTGAAGACCCAGGCGCTAAAAATGGTGGCACGTGGACCTACCGCCAGATCGTGCAGGGGCTTATCGACAACTTCCTGGGACGCGAAAGCGAGTGGCGCTGGCGGCTCAACGACGAAGTGCCTGTCCCCAAAGATGCCCATCCGCTCAAGAATCCCGGCCTTGAACTCACAGGCCCATGGCATCCGCTGGATATGGCGTTCAACGCGCTCAACAGCCCCGCGCCCATGAACATGCCGGATTTTGAAGACGCGTCACCCACGCATTTCCTTCCCGATGGCACGCCGAGCAATGTGCCTGTGGGCGTTTTCGCCGCGTTACAAAACGCCAAAGAGATTTTTGCCGGCAATTGGACCGGTAAGCCCTATGAAGTGGTGAAGAAGGGAAAGACGCGCGCTTACAACATCACCAAGCCTCCCGCGCAATGGCCCACCCGCTTTGGCCGTCCGCCAGGACTGCACATCAACTACGATCACGTCACGGTCGATGGTCGCCCCGCGCCAGCCACCATCGTCGTCACCACGCTCTGGGCTTTCAATAACTATGACTCGCTCAAGAACGCAGGTAGCGGCGTCTATTTCTACATTCCTAAACTGCAGACGCCCAAAGAGGCGCTGATCGTGGAAAAGATTCTCTCGCGCCTGGAAAGCATGATCGCCATTCCCGCAGGCTCCATCAAGATCAAGATGCTGTATGAAGAAGGCAATGCCGGCCGCACGCTGCCCGCTATTGCGTGGACGCTGCGCCGCCGCCTGCTGGGCACCAACGTGGGCCGCTGGGACTACCTGGGCAGCCTGATTGAAATGTGGAAGGACGATCCCAAGGGCGTCTATCCCGATCCGCAATCGATCGGCATGTCATCGCCCAACATGATTGCCTATCAGCGCTTCAACGCGCTCATGATGCTGATGGGCGGCATGAAGAACGGTGAGCTGGAAAATGCCGCGCCTATCGGCGGCATGGCCGCTGTAATGATTTACCAGGCCAGCGATCCTTACGGACGCTCCCGCTACAATCCGCTCGCCCTGCGCGCCATGGTGATCGACAAGCTGCGTGAGCGCATGCTCGGCCTCATCTTTGTTCCCGACGAGCCGCTTGCCGGCAATCAGCAACCCACGCTCGATGACATTGTGGCCAAGCGCGTCAAAGGCCATCTTTATGACGTTTACCGCCAGAGCTGGGTGGCCAGCCCGGAAAAAGATTACGTCGCCGCAGGCAATGCGCCGTTGCAGGCCAAGGTCGAACAGCTTCAGGCAATCATTGATGCGCCCAAAGAAACAACCAAAGTAAAAGAACAGGCCGTACCTACGGCGACCAGCGGCTTGAGCGATGCTGAGCGCAGCGTGCTTGAGTCGCGGGGCCTGGTGAATCTGCAAGGCAAGATCACACCGCAGGTCATCACCAAGGAATCGCTGGACGCACCGGAGAAGCTTCTCTCGCCTGAGCGCTGGGAAGCGATCTATGGAATTCCCCAAGGCGACATCACCATTGAGCGCATTCAGCACGCGTTTTACATGGCCGCGAATTACGGCTTCCAGATCCTCAACGGCAACTTTGCCGCCGCCATTGACGATTACGAGCTCAAGCTGCGCTTCATGAATGACCTGGCCACCTATCGTATTGA
Organism: Candidatus Angelobacter sp.; assembly: GCA_036497385.1. GTDB lineage: Bacteria > Acidobacteriota > Terriglobia > Terriglobales > Acidobacteriaceae > Angelobacter. The sequence continues at coordinate 11,892 of DASXJO010000595.1, forward strand.
CGTCTCATGGCTCTGGACTCTGCTGCGCCATCAGGCCGTCATCACCAAAGACGGCTACCTCAAGCGCCCGGCCATGACAGAGGACGGCGTTGAGCCGGCGGAGAATGCCGACCACGTAAAAGCGAGCACGCGGTTCACCAAAGACCTGTTCGACAAGCTCTGGAAATACCACAATGAGTGGACACAGGCATTCTTTGCCGAACAGGACCGCCGGGGCGAGCGCGGCCGCTTTGACCGCGAGAAAGCCACGCTGATCATGGAAATGCTAATGAAGCAGCTGCCCTCTCCGCGATACATACAGCACAGCGCGCGCGTTCTCTTCGTAGTTGGCCAGGCCAGTAAGCAGGAAGGCAAGCAGATGCTGGAAGCCATCTTCGACCTCACGCGTGAAGAGGCCGTTAAACGCGTCCAGTCAGGCTCCCTGAGCCCCGCGGCGCTCGCGGCACACGATTACGTGTTCGATATCTTCCCTGAAGGCGGGAAACAGTTAGCGCCCTCAAAGGGAAACGCAGCGGACTAGCGACTGAGTATCTCTTAAAACAACGTCATCTCGAGGGCCGTAAGCGAGCGCAAGCTTTCTTCATCGCGTGAGCAGGCCCGAGAGACCTTGTGTTAGGTTTGTAACCCTAATGGCAGCCCGCAGACAGGTGCATCGCCTGTGTAAATCCTGTGTACAAGTAGAATTCTCTCTCTAGGGAAGCTCACCTCACCTGTGCTAAAAGTGGTATTTTCTTAACAGAGACATTCTCTCCTGATCATGGCTACTCAGCATCAATCCCAGCCCGTAGCGGCCTGCCCCGTATGTGACGGCACTGGCTGGAAGCAAGTTGCTGTCCCGGGCAAAGCCAGCCGCATGACGCGATGCGATTGCCGCATCTCCGCGCGCAACCAGCAACTGCTGGAAAAAGCCGGCATTCCTGCCCGTTACAAGAACTGCACGCTGGCCAACTTCAAGCTTGAGCTGCATGAGATTTCTCTCTCAGTCAGAAACGCCCATCGTGACGCGCAGCGCTTTGTGCAGGAGTATCCGCTGGAAAAACAGGGAATGCTGCTGATCGGTTCCATCGGCGTGGGCAAGACCCACTTGGCCGTGGGAATGATCCAAGCCTTGATGCAGGATAAAGGCGTGCCCTGCCGCTTCTGCGACTATCGCGAGCTGCTCAAGGAGATACAGAACTCTTACAATCCGGCAGTCCAGGCTACAGAATTGGAAATTCTGCGCCCAATCCTTGAAGCTGAAGTGCTGGTGCTGGATGAATTGGGCGCGGTGAAATCTTCAGAATGGGTCTGGGACACCGTCAGCTACATCCTGAACAGCCGCTATAACGAGAAGAAGACCACCATCATCACCACGAATTTTCCTGATGGCCCATCCGGCAAAGCTGAGAAAGAAATCTCTCGCCTGAAGAAATCTCGAGAAGAAGAAGACGCTCGCTCCGCCTCACGCGAGGAAACATTGGGTGACCGGATCACTGACCGTATGCGCTCCCGCTTGCATGACATGTGCCGTGTCCGCACCATGAAAGGCCCGGACTTCAGGACACTTCACAAAACCAGAGCCTAGACTCGTTCCTACGTTTTCTGTTTCGCTGATATGTCTGTCGCTTACTTCTTCTAAGAATATAAAGACTTATATCTATATAAATACAGTAGTAGTAGCAGATGCCTGTGGAAGGTTCGGATATTGTGCCAACAGCAATGGATACAGCCGATGATGACTCCACAGGGTGTGAAGAAGCGGACTTGGAATCTGATGACCGTGTGAGAAAAATGACGGAACAAACGATAGGGCTTCGCTTTCCAACCAAATCCACATTGCGAATCACAAGTCCAAGAGGGAGCAGTGGAAATCACAACCAGAACATCCAGTGAGCCTTTAAAGACGGCCAGGAAACAGCGACATGTTTTCCGCAACTCCAGGAATCCCGCTCTGGAAAACGCAGAAACAACCCTTTCCTGCCATTTACATTCCAGATGCGCACCAGCATTGTCCTGTGCCAGACTGAATAAGCCAATGTAGTTTTGTGAGCAGGTCCTGAAACATTGCTGACGCATTCCATTTCGTTCTCGCCCGATCATGCTGCGGATTTCTTTGGCCAATTCCCTGCCGCGCCGGCGGTATTCGCATTGCGCGGAGCCGATGAGGCAGCCGAGCCATATGTCAGCAAGACCGCCAATCTCAGGAAACGTCTGCAGCGGTTGTTGGCTCCGCCGGAGTCACAGTCCAAGCGGCTGAACCTGCGTGAGCGCACGGCCACAATCGAGTACTCGCTTAGCGGATCAGACTTTGAGTCCGTGCTGCTGCTGTATCGAACCTTGCGGCAAGAGTTTCCGGACACATACCAGAAGCGCCTGCGTCTGCGACCCGCGCCGGTGGTCCGCTTAAATCTGCAAAATGAATATCCGCGTGCATATGTCACCATGCGCATTGGCAAGCTGGGCGGCCGCTCGCTCTATTATGGCCCTTTTCGCTCGCGCGCCGTGGCAGACAAGTTTCTCAATGATTCTCTTGACCTGTTCAAAATGCGCCGCTGCAGCTTTGACCTGAATCCCGATCCCAGTTTTCCCGGCTGTGTTTACTCAGAGATGAAGATGTGCCTGGCACCATGCTTCAAAGGCTGTACCGACGAGGCTTATGCCGCTGAAGTTGCGCGAGTGCAAGAGTACTTTGATTCCGGCGGCGAGTCCTTGCTGCGCGAGTTGGAAGCGGAGAGAGAACGCCTCTCGGCTGAGTTGGACTTTGAAGCTGCTGCGGCGCAACACGCAAAAGTTGCCAAGATCAAAAGCATTCTTTCCGCATGTGACGACATCTGCGGACGCCTGGACCGTTTAGACGCGGTGATCATTCAACCTTCGGCCGAAGCGAAATCCGTCGCACTGTTTCGTTTTCATGGGGGCGAACTCGTCGGCCCACAACCGTTGGTGATCGGACCAGAAAATATGGGATCAAAAGGCAGCGAGCCCGAAAAGAAGGAAGCAGAAAATGGCGCATCTGAAGAACACGCGGCGCTCACCCATGATCCCAACCAGCCGCAGCAAGCACAGCCAGAGCCGCTGTCCGCTCAGGCACTCGATAGCCGCATCCGCGAAGCGATGGAATCATTAGTGACCGGTGGCAGCCATTCGGCCCAGCGCTTCAGCGAAGACTTGGCTATCTTGAAGCGCTGGTACTATCGTAGCCACAAAGTGGGGGAGATATTCTTTGCCAATGATCGCGGCGAGCTGCCTCTGCGCAGGATCGCGCGCGGTGCAATGCGGGTATATCGCGGAGAGAAAGAAGCGCCTGTTTTGCCGCCGATAGAGGAACAGCAGCCATCATGAAATCTCAATTTCCACAAACTGCGTTCTCAGGAGGACGGCAAATGCGTAAACAGTTGAGTGCTCCGGTTTCCTTAATTGTTATCGTCATCGGATTAACTTTGATCTATTACGCTTTTCACTCCAACGGTTGGACGTGGAACGGCGATGTGACACTGAGCTACGTTTATCGAAGCATGCTCACCCAGTCACGAGTCCTGGTGATCGGAGGGTTTGTCCTGAGCGCCTGGGGTCTGGGAAGTTTTATCAACGCGCTGTTAGCTGGAAGACGAAACGATCAGCTTCCGCCTTCAGCCTAAATTGAGTGCCGCAAATGTGATCGGGTCACCAAGCCCTCATGCGCGAATCGTCCTGGCTGAGCTCTTCCTGTAAATCACCCTTATCCCTTCCCGCCAGCGTTCGTCCACGCCCATGAGCGACCATTCAATTGACGGTGAGAAATAGCGCAATACTGTATCAGTAGCAGGATGCACTCTTAGCGAAGGTGCGATCAGCATCAGCAACGGTGGCCGTGGC
>DASXJO010000596.1:0-1617 GCA_036497385.1 Candidatus Angelobacter sp.
CACCCGCACCGGCAAGAACCAACTGGAAAAAGAACTGGGTGAATGGGAGCGGCTTTCCGCTGCCATTGCACTGGTTCTGCAACAAAGCTAAAGGACTTACGCGCCATGATCCTCAAAAAACTCCGAGCGGTCTTTACCCGGCCAAGCCACCACGAACACGACGCCACGGACGAACTCCAATTCCACCTGGAGAAGGAAATCGAGAAGAATATCGGCGCAGGCATGTCCCGGGAAGAAGCACGCCGCCAGGCGCTGATTGCCTTTGGCGGCCTCCAGCAGACTCGTGAATCGCTGCGGGAAGTCCACCGTGGGCTCTTCTTTGAAGCAATAGCGCAGGACGCGCGCTATGCCTGGCGCATGCTGCGCAAGTCGCCGGCCTTTACCATCATCGCGGTCGTAACGCTGGCGCTGGGGATCGGGGCCAACACTGCAATCTTTAGCTTGATTGACGCGGTGGTCTTCCGTTCCCTGCCGATTGCAGACCCGCAGAGCCTGATCGTCTTTCAATGGGAGTCGCACAAAGAGCCGGGGAATATGAGCTACCGCAATTTTGGTGAATGCGACGAGACCCGCGACGGTACGAATGCTCGCGGCTGCTCTTTGTCGTTGCCATTCTTCAAGCAGGTAGAGGCGCAGGCCGGCCTCTTCGCCCACATAGCTGCATACACCGGGATAGGTCAGCTGGATATGAGCGGCAACGGTCAGGCGCGAATGGTGAAAGGCGAGTTCGTCACGGGCGACTACTTTCAGACGCTCGGGGTGCGCGCTCATCTTGGCCGGCTTGTTAATGTGGGCGACGACGACGCGAGTGCCCAGGCAGTCGCGGTGCTGGATCACAGCTTTTGGCAGGTTGAGTTTGGCGGTTCGGAGTCAGCAATCGGAAAAACGATCCGTTTGAACGGAATACCATTCCAGATTATCGGCGTGACTGAGCCACGGTTTGACGCTCTGACCTTATCCAATAAATATGACGTGATCATCCCCATGGCGCAACGCCCCGTGGTAGTTCCTAACTGGAAGCCCAGAGACGATCAGGCGGACCACTGGTGGCTGGTCATGATTGGACGCCTGAAGTCTGGCGTTGCTGTGAGCCAGGCCCAGGCCGGCGTCAGCCTGCTATTTCGCAACTCCATAGGATCTGCGGGCAAGCCTCTTTTCAAACCGGATAGCGATCCTCGAATCAGGCTTGCGCAAGCCAGCCAGGTGCTGGGAGGTAGCCAGAAAAAGACTTTGCAGCCACTTTACGTGATGATGCTCTGCGTGGGAGCGGTGCTTCTGATAGCCTGCGCCAACGTCGCGGGACTACTGCTGGCCCGCTCGGTCGTCCGGCAACGCGAAATTGCTGTGCGCCTTGCGCTGGGTGCGAAGCGGAGCAGGATCGTCCTGCAATTCCTGACAGAAAGCGTAATGCTTGCTTTTGCCGGAGGGGCCCTGGGCATGCTCCTCGCAGTTTGGGGTTCACGGGCGCTAATGGCAATGGTTTCCGCAGGAGCTGTGAACCCGCCGATCTTCTCGCCACAACTTGACTGGCGCGTGCTGGGGTTCACTGCCGCGGTTTCGCTGCTCACAGGGATACTCTTTGGACTTGCTCCCGCGCTACGTGGCTCAGACGTCAAT
>DASXJO010000597.1:0-2044 GCA_036497385.1 Candidatus Angelobacter sp.
CGCCAGCTTTAGATTGGCCTGCGCGGTGGCCAGATTGCTGCGTGATTGCGCCAGTTGCTGATCGACTTCCGGCGTCTCAATCACAGCCAGAAGCTGGCCCTTTCTTACATGCGATCCGATATCGGCGTACCAGTTTTTCACGTAGCCACTGGTGCGCGCGTAAATAGGCGAACTAATGAACGGCTGCACGTTCCCCGGCAACACAATCTCCTGTGCGGGCGCGGTGTGCTGAGGAGAAACGACCGAAACGGAAGGCACGGCCATCTGCGCGGTTTCAGCACGCACCGTGTTTCCAGCCGAGAGACGCGTGAGAAGGCCATACACGACGATCCCGCCAAAAACGAGAAGGACTACGCACGTGGTAAGCCAGCTCCGCTTTCCAGAGCGCGGTGCTTTCACCATGCTCGGCGCTGCTGGCTGGTACGGAGGAGCTTTGATCTGTGTTTGCGATTGTATCGACATAAACATTCCTGTTTCTTCGAGCATGTTTTAGTTCTGCTTCTGGCCTTCACTCTGGCCGCGCATACCGTGGATCACGCTGAAAACGGCTGGAACGAAGAACAACGTGGAGACTGTGGCGAAGAGCAGTCCGCCAATTACCGCGCGGCCCAGGGGTGCATTCTGCTCTCCGCCTTCACCCAGTCCCAGCGCCATGGGGGCCATTCCGATAATCATGGCTAAAGCCGTCATTAATACCGGTCGAAAGCGCATGTACCCGGCTTGCAGAGCGGCTTCGGCGGCGCTCATCCCAGAGTTCAATTGTTCTTTGGCAAAGCTGACCACCAGGATGCTGTTTGCCGTTGCGACGCCCACGCACATAATGGAGCCAGTAAGCGCGGGGACGCTGATGGTGGTTCCCGTCATGAATAAGAACCAGACAATTCCAGCGAGCGCCGCCGGTAACGCCATCAGGATGATGAACGGGTCAAGCCAGGACTGAAAGTTCATGACAATCAACAGGTAGACCAGAGCAATGGCAAATACCAGTCCCGTCAATAATCCTGTAAAAGATGAACGCATAGTTTGGATCTGTCCCCGTACGATGATTTGCGATCCTCGCGGCAGCTCTTTCTGACTGGCGTTGATGATGGAGAAAATGTCTTTTGAGACGCCGCCCAGGTCGCGACCCTGGACTGCCCCGAATATGTCAATCACGGGTGCGACGTTGTAATGTGAGACGACGCTTAAGTCTGAACCGCGGTTCACAGACGCTAGGCTGCCAAGGATAGAGGGCGGCGCGGTGCCCGTAGCGGTTCCAGCGCCAGTAATCGGAATATTGTTCAGGTCCTGCAAAGACTGGAGGCGGTACTGCGGCGTTTGGGTTGCGATGGTGTAGCTCACGCCGTTCTTCGGATTGAGCCAGAAAGTGGGCGAGGTCTGTGAACTGCCGCTCAGCGTTACCAACAGATTAGTTGCGACTTCCCGCTGAGTGAACCCGATAGATTCCGCTTTCGTGCGGTCCACATCGACATGCAGCTTTGGCTGATCAAAAGTCTGCTGGATGCGGAGATCAGATGTTCCAGAAACGTTCTTTACCCGTGCCAGTAGGGCGTCCGCAAATTGTCGATTATCTTCCAGATCATTGCCCACAACCTGAATATCGATGGGCGCCGGCAACCCGAAGTTCAGAATCTGGGTGACCATGTCTGATGGAAGGAAATAGAACGTGTCTCCAGGGAAGGCCCGCGCCAGCTTGATCCTTAAGTCATGCACGTAATCAGCCGTTGGGTGGTGCTTCGGCGTGAGTGCGACCATGATGTCCGCGTCCTGAGTACCAACCGGAGCCGAATTGCTGTAGGAAAGATTGATGCCGCTGTAGGGCAAGCCAATATTGTCGATGATGCCGCTCAATTCCTGAGATGGCACCTGCTTGCGGATTACATCTTCCACTCGGTCACATAGAGCAGCGGTTTCTTCAATACGCGTTCCGGTTGGGGCACGCATGTGCAGCGTGAATTCGCCGGCATCCACCGAGGGGAAAAAGTCTTGTCCCAGCCAGGGGTACAGAGCGAACGAGAGGAAGCAGGCCAGGAGAAAGCCGCCG